>JAJZBP010000008.1 GCA_021798855.1 Bacillota bacterium | reverse complement strand
TGTTGGACCACGGCCTGGATGTCCTGACGGCGGTCAACGTGCAGCACATCGAAGGGGTGCATGAGGAAGCCGAGGGAATCACCGGAGTCAAGGTGCGGGAGACCATTCCCCTCTCCTTCGTGAAAAGGGCCGACGAAGTCGAAGTCATCGACGTCACGCCGGAAACCCTGCGCCAAAGGCTGTTGGACGGAAGCATCTACCCACCCAGCCAGATCGCCCAAGCACTGAACCACTATTTCCGCAAGTCAAACCTCTCCGCCCTGCGGGAACTGGCCCTGCGGGAGGTGGCCGAAGATGTGGACGAACGGCTGCAGCGGTCCTTCGACCGGAGCAAGATTCCCGGGCCGGTGGGGGCCAGAGAAACGGTGTTGGTCTGCGCCAACTACTTCGCAAGGGCCGAAAAGCTGATCTTCAAGGGAAAGCAGATGGCGGATCGGATGAAAGCCGACTTTTGGGTGCTCACGATCCTGGAACAGCCGGAGCCGGATCTGCCGTCGAAGCTCCAAGAGCGGATCGAAAAGCTGCGCACGCTGGCCCGAGAGAACGAGGCGGAACTGGTGCTGGAACAAAGAGGCGAACGGCAACTGGGGGAGGTGATCATTCAAACCGCCGAGCGGCTCGGCGCCACCCAGATCCTGATCGGGCAACCGCGCAAGGCCGGGCGGTGGGCGCTATGGCAAAAGCGTCCGGCCCAATATCTTTTGCACAATTTGCGGTACATCGATCTGCGCATCGTCGGTTGGAAGGAACATCAGACCGCCGAAGCCAAAACGGTATCGCCGGACAGGGTGCCGGACCGGCCGTTGCCCACCGGCAAGTTGACGATTTACGTGGGCGCGGCTCCGGGAGTGGGCAAGACCTACAAGATGCTGCGGGACGCCAACGATTGGCGCCGGGAGGGCGTGGATGTGGTCGCCGGTTGCATCGAGACCCACGGGCGTCCGGAGACCGCGGCCCAAATCGGTGGTCTGGAAGTGTTGCCGCGGCGCCAACTCAATTTCGAGGGTCGTCCCTACGAGGAATTGGACGCGGAGGGGGTCGTGGCCCGCCGGCCCACGATTGTCCTGGTCGACGAGCTCGCCCATTCAAACGTGCCGGGCAGCGAGCGGGAAAAGCGTTATCAGGACGTGCAATACATCCTGTCCAAAGGGATCGACGTGGTGGCAACCATGAACGTCCAGCACCTGGAAAGCCTGCACGACAAGGTGGAGCACATCACCGGAGTGAAGGTGCGGGAAAGGGTTCCCGATTGGTTCATGGACCTGGCCCAGGAGGTCAAACTGATCGACGTTACCCCCGAAACCCTGCAACAGCGGCTCCTGGAGGGGGAGATCTACGCCCCCGAGAAAGTGGAGAGAGCACTGAATCACTTCTTCCGTTTGGGCAACCTGGCGGCCCTGCGGGAGATGGCCCTCCTGGAGGTGGCCGACGACGTGGACCAGCGGCTGGACCAGGAACGTTTGGAGGAGAACGGGGCGGCCTGCACGATCACGACGGCCGTGGAACGGGTCATGGTCTGCGTCAACTCCCGGCCCCACTCGGAAAAATTGATCCGGCGCGGTTGGCGGATCGCGGATCGGTACAACGCAGCGGTGCTTTACGTCCTGGTGGTGGTCGAGGACAGCGTGATGACCGACGTGGAAAAACGGGATCTGGAGCGAGTGCGCCGCCTGAGTGAACAATTCAACGCCGTTTTTCTCCTGCGCCGGGCCGGCGGAGACAAAGGGGTGGGCCAGGTCATCGCTCGGGTTTCCGGGGAACTGCAAATCACCCAGATCGTGATCGGCCAGCCCTTCCAGGGGAAAACCTGGATGGAAAAACTGAAGAAGAATCCGGTGGACTATGTTTTGGAGAGTACGGAGTACGTCGACCTGTATGTTGTTTCCAGTTCGCGGGCGGTCCCCGGCCCGGGCTGAGCCGCCGTGCGCAAACCGAACGATGGGAGTTGACAAATGACCCCGGAAGAATACCGAGAAACGACCCGGCGCCGAACCTTCGCCATCATTTCCCACCCCGACGCGGGCAAGACCACCCTGACCGAGAAATTGCTGCTCTATGCCGGAGCCATCCAATTGGCCGGGTCGGTCAGGGGGAAAAAAAAGCAAGCGGCGGTCACCTCCGATTGGATGGAACTGGAGCGACAGCGGGGAATTTCGATCACGTCAACCGTCTTGGAGTTTGAGTACGAAAACCGCCGGTTGAATCTCCTGGATACGCCGGGGCACGAGGATTTCAGCGAGGACACCTTCCGGACGCTGGCGGCGGTGGACAGCGCGGTCATGGTGCTGGACCGAGCCAAGGGCATCGAATCCCAGACCCGGAAGCTGTTCCAGGTTTGCCGGATGCGAGGCATCCCGACTTTTGCGTTCATCAACAAAATGGATCGCCCGGGCCGGGAGCCTCTCGCCCTGTTGGGAGAGATCGAGGAGGTGCTCGGCGTCCGGGCGGTGGCGATCAACTGGCCCATCGGCGAAGGGGACCGGTTCCGGGGCATTTTCGACCGGGAACGGCGGATGGCCCACCGTTTCGACCGGACCGACCACGGGCAAAGCGCCGGAACCGCCAATAGTTACTCCCTTGGGGAGGCCGGTTTCGTTGCGGCCTTTCCGGACGAGGCCGAGCGGGGTGCCCTGCGGGAGGAGTTGGAACTGCTCGAAGGGGCGGGCGAGGTCTTCGACCCGGGGCAATTCCTCCAGGGGCGGCTGGTGCCGGTGTTTTTCGGCAGCGCCCTGACCAACTTCGGCGTGGAACCGTTCCTGCGCCGCTTCGTGGAGTTGGCTCCGCCGCCCCGTTCCCGTCCGGCCGGAGGACGAACCGTCGCGCCGGATTCGGAACATTTTTCCGGTTTCGTCTTCAAGGTGCAGTCGAACATGGATCCCAAACACCGCGACAGCGTTGCCTTTTTGCGGGTCTGTTCCGGGTGCCTGGACCGGGGGATGACCGCGTTGCACGTGCGCACCGGCAAGCCGCTCCGCCTGGATCGGGCCTCCCGCCTTTTCGGCCAGGAGCGGGAAACCATCGATTGCGCTTATCCGGGGGACATCGTCGGCCTGCCCAACCCCGGTCAGTTTGTGGTGGGGGACACCCTCTGCACCGGTCCGGCGATCCATTACGACGAGATCCCCAGGTTCCCTCCGGAGCATTTCGCCGTTTTGCGCAATCAGGACGTGGCCCGGTTCAAAAACTTCCGCAAGGGACTCGACCAGTTGGAGGAGGAAGGGGCCATCCAGGTGCTGCACCGACCCCAGGTCGCCCGCCGCGAGCCGGTCCTGGCGGCGGTGGGACGTTTGCAGTTCGACGTGGTCCAGTTCCGGCTGAAGGCGGAATACAATGTGGAAACCGCCCTGGAACCGTTGGAGTACCGGTTGGCCCGTTGGGTCCGGGGTGAGGAGGACGCGCTGGAGGAACTGGCCCGGGGAGCTTACGGGCCGCTGTGGCTGGCCGACCGGGAGGGGGAAAGGGTGCTTTTGTTTCGCAACGAATGGGAAGCCAAACGTTACGGGGAACAGCATCCGGAAGTCACCCTGCTGGACGTGGCGGCCCGTTTCCGACATATAATTGGTGCAGAGAAAAAGGAGTTGTCCGGTTGAAGACCGTCATTGAAACCGAGCGTGGCACCATTACCTTGGAGATGTTCCCCAAAGAAGCTCCCGGCACCGTGGCCAATTTCCGCAAGTTGGCGGAGGAGGGCTTTTACGACGGGCTGACCTTCCACCGGGTCATTCCGGATTTTATGATTCAGGGGGGATGCCCCCAGGGTAACGGCACCGGCGGTTCGGGATACACCATTCCCTGCGAGGTCGATCGGAATCCCCACCGCCACCTGCGCGGCTCCCTCTCCATGGCCCACCGGGGCCGCAACACGGGCGGCAGCCAATTCTTCATCTGCCACGCGCCCCAACCCCACCTGGACGGCAAACACACGGTGTTCGGCCAGGTGACCAAAGGCCTGGATGTGGTGGACAGCATCAAACAGGGCGACAAGATGCTCTCCGTCAAGTTCGAAGATGAAACCGGCGCAAGTGTCTGGAACGGGTAACGCGACCAAAGCCGGGGGTTGGCCCCCGGCTTTTTGCTGCCAAATACCTCGAAGCGACTTGACAGGATCCGGTTTCGCGAATATCATTTGTACGGATATATGTTACGTAAGTTCGAGGGGGGAGGTGCACCCTGAAAAAAAGGGAGCGGCCGGATAACGACCACCTCCGAGCGCAACGGATGGAGGCATTGCGGAAATTGATGTCCATCGATGCGGCGGCGGGGGGGTGGGATCAGATGGAACAGGAACAAGGACATCTCGGCGGCCCGGGGGTGGAGACGCTGCTCCCAGACGGAGGGGAACGGGGGGGGGCGAAGGGCTTGAAAAAAACTGAGCGACTGGAAGTGCGGCTTTCTCCCGTTCATTATGAGATCTTGCACAAGGAAGCGACGCAGCGTGGGGTTTCCATGGGGAGGCTGGTGCGTGAGGCCGTGGAGGAGAAGTATGGAAACCTCCGAACTCAAAGGATTGAAGCCGTGCGGAAATTGGCGTTATTGAATGCTCCGGTGGCGGACTGGGAGCAAATGAAGCGGGAGATCGAACAGGGATATCTCAGCGACCTCGGAATTGAAACGCTGGTGTCAAAAGAAGAAGGAGGGGAGGGGAAGGCTAAAGATTGAGGGTGTTCATTGATACGAACGTGCCGATGTACATGGCGGGAGGAGAACACCCTTTGCGCAAACCAGCCAATGCGGTCTTGACGGCGGTAGCCTCCGGTTCAATGGAGGCGGTGACCGATACGGAGGTTCTTCAAGAGATCCTTCATCGGTATGGTGCAGTTGGCCGGAGAGATATGGCCTTCAAGGTTTTTGACTATTTTGCTGATTTGATGCGGGATTTCGTCTTGCCGGTCACAATGGCCGAAATGAAGCTTGCCCGTTCCTTGGCGGAACGTTATGCTGCGCTGTCTCCGCGGGATTGTGTTCATTTGGGAGTGATGAAACTGGCTGGGGTGGGGGCTATTTTAACGGCGGATCAGGGTTTTGCGGTTGTGGATGGAATTAAATTCTTGAACCTGTCGAATTATTAGGCGGCCTACTCAGACGGAGGCTTCAGCAGGGCGGCGGCATCACCATCCAGGAACCAGCGGACCCTGCCGTCTTCCGGGGCCACGATCCGGGCCGGGCAGGTGGTGGGGGCGGCTCGGCTCTGCAGCGCCAACCGGACGGCGGGAGCCTTGCCCGGTCCGGCGGCCAGGAAAAAGACGGAATGGGCGGCGTTGAGCAGGACGGGAGTGAAAGTGAGGCGGGGAAGGCCACCGACGGCTGGAGCCTCCACGGCGGCCACCGGATCCGCCGCGGCCAGGGCCGGAGAACCGGGAAAGAGGGAGGCGGTGTGGCCGTCGGCTCCCAGGCCGAGGAGGATGAGGTCGAAGCGGGGCGTTTTGCCTCCCAACACCCGCCGGATTTCCGCGGCATAACGGATCGCAACGGCCTTCAACGCGGCGCCGTCGACCGGCGGGCGGTGAATTTGGGCCGGAGTCAGGGGAACGTGGTCCAAAAGAGATTCCCGGGCCAAGCGGAAGTTGCTTTCGGGATGGTCCGGGGGCACGGCTCGTTCGTCGCTCCAAAAGACCTCCAGGCGGTCCCAGGGAACGGCGTCCCTCAGGGGCGGGGCGGCCAGACGGCGGTAAAGCCCGAGGGGGGTGTTCCCGCCGGACAAAGCCAAACTCAACCGGGGGCGCTCCCGGGCCGCCAACAGGGTGCAGACCACCGCTTCGGCCGCCTGCCGGGACAGCTCCTCTTGATCGGAGAAGACCAGAATTTCGGGTGTGGGTGAAAGGGTCACGCCGGGAGCCACCTCCGGAAGATTCCCGCGCGCCGGGCGCGCGGGAACCCCAAAACAAATGAATTCAGGCCCAATGGTGCCAGTGCCTCCCGTCCCGCTTCAGGAGGGCATCCACTTCCTCCGGCCCCCAGGTCCCCGCGGGATAGGTGGGCAGTGGGTCGGGCGGCGACGCCCGCCAACCCTCGAGGATGGAGGTGACCACCCGCCAGGCCTCCTCCACCTCGTCCTCGCGGGTGAAGAGGGTCTGCTCGCCCAGCATGGCGTCCAGGAGGAGGCGCTCGTAGGCGTCGCGGGAGGGCACCCGGAAGGAGGTCGAGTAGGAAAAGTCCATGTCCACGGTCTCGATCTGCACCGCCGGTCCGGGCACCTTGGCGCCGAAGCGCAGGGTGATGCCTTCCTCCGGTTGGATTTTGACCAGAAGCAGGTTGGGTTCAACCTCTTTGATGTTGGTCTCCCGGAACAGGAGGTGGGGGGCGCGGCGGAACCAGATGGCGATGTCGGTGGTCCGGGAGGGAAGCCTTTTGCCGGTGTACAGGTAAAAGGGCACGCCGGACCAGCGCCAGTTGTCCACGAACAGCTTGAGGGCGACGAAAGTTTCCGTCCGCGAGCCGGGAGCGACCCGCGGCTCCTCCCGGTAGCCCGGCACCGCCCTGCCCCCGACGACCCCGGATTGGTATTGCCCGCGGATGGTCCGTTCCAGGGTGTCCTGGGTGGTTAAGGAACGGATGGCCTTGAGCACTTTGACCTTTTCCCCGCGCACCGCCTCGGCGGAAAAGGCCACCGGCGGCTCCATGGTCACCAGGGTCAGGAGCTGCAAGAGGTGGTTTTGGACGATGTCCCGGATGGCGCCGGTCTGGTCGTAATATTCCCCCCGACCTTCCACCCCCAGGCTCTCGGCCACGGTGATCTGGACGCAGTCGATGAATTGGCGGTTCCACAGGGGTTCGAAAATGCCGTTGCCGAAGCGGAAGACCAGCAGGTTTTGAACGGTTTCCTTCCCCAGGTAGTGATCGATGCGGTAAACCTGATTTTCGGCGAAGACTCCCTGGATGGTCCGGGTCAAGGCGCGGGCGCTTTCCAAGTCATGGCCGTAGGGTTTTTCCACGATGATCCGCGTCCAGCCGCCACCTGTGGAACGGCGGGGGTGGCCGACCAAGCCGCTTTTTCCCAGGGCCGCGACGATTGCCTCATAGGCGCTCGGCGGCGTGGCCAGGTAATAAAGCCGGTTGCCGCAGGTTCCGCGTTTGCGGTCGGTTTCCCCGAGGAGGTCGGACAGCCGCCGGTAGGCGTCCGCGTCTTCAAAATCGCCCTGCGTGTAGAAAAAACCCTCCCGAAAACGCGCAAAACCGGGGTCGCGGGCGTGGCCGGCCAGGGCTTCTCCGACTTTGGCGTGGAACTCCTCGGCGGGACGGCGGGAGAAGCCGACCACCGTGAACTCCTCCGGTAGCCGCCCGGCGGCGAAGAGTTGGTATAGAGCGGGCAGGAGTTTGCGGTTGGTCAGATCCCCGGTGGCGCCGAAGATGACCAGGGTGAACGGTTCCGGGCGGAGGCCGGCGCCGGATGAAACGGTGGCGCTCACCGCGTCACCTCTTCCCCGGTCTCCCGGTCCCCGCTCTTTTGCACGGCGTGTCCGCCGAACTGGTTGCGCAGGGCGGCCGCCACCTTGGCGCTGAAGGAATCATCCTGCCGGGAGGCGTAGCGGGCGAAGAGGGCGGAACTCATGGCCGGGACCGGCACGCCGGCCTCCACGGCGGCGAGAACCGTCCAACGGCCTTCGCCGGAGTCGGCCACGACCCCTCGGATGGCCGACAGGTCAGGATCCGCGGCCAAGGCCCGGTCCAGGAGTTCCAAGAGCCAGGAGCGGACGACGCTTCCCCGTTGCCAGAGGGTGGCGATTTCCCCCAGGTCGTAGCCGTAGGCGGAGGAGCGCAGGAGTTCGAAGCCCTCGCCGTATGCCTGCATCAGGCCGTACTCGACGCCGTTGTGGACCATTTTGGCGAAATGGCCGGCGCCGGCCGTCCCCAGATAGGCGTAACCACCGTTGGGGTGGGAAAGGCTGCGCAGGATCGGCTGCACCCGGTCGAAGGCTTCCCGGTCTCCGCCGACCATGAAGCAATAGCCCTCCTTCAGTCCCCAGACGCCTCCGCTGGTGCCCGCGTCCAGAAAGCGGATGCCCCTCGTCCCCAGGGCGGCGGCGTGGCGGAGGGTGTCCGTGTAGTGGGAGTTGCCGCCGTCGATCAGGACGTCGCCGGGGGAAAGCAGATCCGTTGCCAATCCCACCACCCTTTCGGTGGCCTCGCCGGCCGCGACCATGCTCCAGACCACCCGTGGCGCGGCCAAAGCGGTGATCAGGGCTTCCACGGAGACAGCCTCGGAGGCTCCGGCCTCCACCAGGGGAGTGCGCTTTTCCGGGTGGCGGTCGGCGACGGTGACCCGGTGGCCTTCCTCCAAAAGGCGCCGGGTCATGTTGCCCCCCATTTTGCCCACACCGATCATACCTAATTCCAAGTTTATTCAATCCTTTCTTTGGGTCACGGGAGACGTTCCCGGCGAAGAGTGAAACGGAGAGATCCATTATTGCTCCTTCACGGTCTAAAAAAGTCTCGAATCGGCTTATATGCGTTCGCCACCGGACGGAAATCCCCTGCCGTGCGATGGGCGGCTGGGGGGGGGATTGGTGGGTTGCCATGCCCCCCGGCCCGCGGGGGGCGATTGCTCCGGGGTGTCGGCGGCCTTTGTAGTTTAAGCCTTTTTCTATAAATAAAACCTTGACAAATCAGCTTCCTTGCGGCAGGATATGGCTAGTCGAACGAACCGCAAAAAGCGGGAGCCAAGTCTATGGACATTCGCCCCGCCGTCGGCGGAAAGGACAAGGGGGGAAAATGGAGGTGGACCGTACGCCCGAGAGTTTCTGGACCAACCCGGTCAGCATCGTTTGGGTTACCATTGCCCTGTCCGTGCTTTCCTATGTGGTTGTGAATGCCCTGAACAAAACCGGCATGATGTAGCGATTATTCCTTTCCTTTCGCTCCTCCCCCTTTGCTATTTTCGTCTTTGTCGCTTCATGGGCAAACGGTGGTATACCGTGGTCCACTCGTGCGAGCGTGAGCCAAAGCCCCGGCGCTTTGGCTCTTTCCAACGGCGGAATCTTCCGTCGATCCGGGGTGGAAGTGTTCGACCGGATCTGCAGCCATCGAGAAAAATCAGATTATTTAGCCGTTACGGTTAGTACCCTAAGATATTTTTAAAAATTTTTTATTAAAAAGTAGGTGACAAGCAAAATCCCAGGTGCTAAAATGAGGGCGCGTCCTGGTGTGGAAATAGAGGAGATCATTTCTCCAAGAGGAGGAACGACGGGTTGCTCTACTATCCGGTGCTCGTAGCCGCAATTTGCCTGGTCTTCGGTGGGATCGTCCTGAACCAGTACCGCGCACGGCGGAAGGCTTATCAGTTCTGGTGGGCGATGTCACTGTTTTTGGGATCCGTTGCCAGCGTGAGCTATGTTTTGACTGTGGCGGCCGGACACAATGCCTTCTTCTTCCGCAATTATCTTTTGTTTGGTGGGTTGATGCCGGTCTTCCTGGGACTGGGAAGCCTGCTGCTGGTGGTCTCGCGCCGCATCGGCGCCGTTTGCCTCTACCTGACGCTCCTGGGCAGCGCGGTGGGGGTTTATTATTTTTACGCGGTTCCCCTGAACGCCGCCGCCCTGAACGCGCTGAACGGCGCGGCCGGCGCCACGGTGATGACCGCCACGCCGGTCCTGATCCTGTTGGGACTGTACGGGGGTTGCGGCGGGTTGGCCGTGATCGGCGTGGCCGTCTACTCGATCGTGCATCTTTTGCGGCGCGGGGGCGGTTGGGGTTTCGTGGCCGGCAACGTGCTGATCGCTGCGGGCACCTTCGTCAACGGAGCGGCCGGAACCATGGCCACCACCTTTCACCAGGACGCCGCCTTCTGGCTGACCATGTCGGCCGGTTGGGTGGTGCTCTTCAGTGGATTCCTGGTGACGACGGCCACCGCCGCCCAGTTTAAGGCGCGGCTGCGGGAGGTCTAGTTCGGTATATGCCGGAGCCGGCCCGAGGGAAGGCTTACCCATGAAAGGAGGTGATAGGGTGAATAATGTGCAGCGCTTCCTTCTAGACGAGCGGGGGGATGCGGAGGGCAACGTGGTGGGTGCCGTCGGATTGATCATCGTCCTGCTTCTGTTCCTGACGTTGGCGACCACTCCTTTCCACTTTTTCGGCACCAACATGGTGAATAGTTACGGGGGGACCACCACCGTCAGCGGGTACCACACCAGGGCGCTGCCGGGCACGGCGCAATGCAAGGCTTGGTACATCCCCAAGGGGGGCGAAAATGCGGGCGTTCCGTGCTAGGATTCCCCAACAACCGATCGTATTTCACGGAAAGAGCGGGGGAAAGAGCTGATGACGAAAAAGACCATCCGCACGTGGGCTATGATGGGGATCAGTGCCCTGCTCCTCATCAGTGTCGCCGGGTGCGGTAACTTCCCGGTCGCCACCCCTGGGGGTGAAGCCCTCAACGGGGGCGGGCTGAACGGCCCGGCCCCGGTGAACACCTACTGGCTGTACAGTGTGGCCTTCCCCACGGCAACCAACGGTTTCGCGGTTGGTGACTACGGAACCATCCTGGCGACCCAAAACGGCGGGCAGACCTGGGCGGCCTACAAGTGGTCGCAGCCGACCCTGATGCAGGATCTTCGCCATGTTGCCTTCGCCGACAACGGCAAAAACGGGATCGCCGTGGGCAACTTCGGGGAGATCGTCAACACCACCAACGGCGGAGCCACCTGGAACATCGTCGCCTTGGGCAGCAAGCCCGGCGATCCGGCGGGAACCACCGACTTGAACTCGGTGGCCTTCGTGCCCGGCACCACCACCGCTTACGTCACCGGTGACGACGGACTGATCCTCAAGTCCACCGACGGGGGCGCCACCTGGAGCCAGCCGCAGGTCTCCGGCACATCCTTGAACCTGCGCGGCGTCTCCTTCAAGGACGCGAACAACGGCGTGGCCGTCGGCGATTACGGCATCATCCTGTACACCAAGAACGGCGGCGCCACTTGGAACACCACCTGGACGCCGAAAACGGCCAGTTGGCTGAAGGCCGTGGCTTGGGCGCCGGGCAGCAACACCATTTACGCCGCGGGCTCGGCCCCCTGGAGGAGTAATGGCGTGGCCTCCGTTCCCGGAACTGATTCCCTGGTCTTCAAGTCCACCGACGGCGGCGCAACCTGGACGGCCCAGGACAGCGGCCAGTCCAGCACCATCCTGGGGATCTACGCCAAGAACGCCAACACGGCGGCCTTCGTGGACGACGCCGGGGAGGTTCGGGTGACCACCGACGGCCGGACCTGGAACCCGGTCTTCACCGCGGGCGCCGGCTCCAACTATTGGCTGGAGGCGATCACCGAGGCCCCGGGCGGCTACCTGTGGGCGGTGGGCACTCCCGACACCGCCGGGGCCGGTTCGGTGCACCGGAACATCCTGACCATCGTCCGTTCCAAGACCCCGGCGACCGCGGGCCTCAACGCCACCTGGTACCAATATCCCTCGAACGCCACCCCGAGACAGGTCGGCCTGGTGAACACCCGGATCAACGCGGTGTCCGGCGGTCGTCTGATGTCAGTTCACACCAACAGCACCAAACGTGGTCTCGACCAGGGTGTGAACTACGCGCCGAACTACATCACCGGCAAGTAGGATTCGACGCTTTTCGCCGGAAAGCTTCCGGTGGGGAAGGAGGCAACGTTGAACTCGTTTTGGACTTACGTCTATAACGGCCTCTTCATGGGTACCGGATTGGGCACGGTGCTGGGAGCCATCATCGTGTTGTTCTGGGGCCCGCAGACGCCTGGACAAAACTTCGGCACCATGTTCATGGTCATGGGCATCGTGGCCGTCCTGACGGCCATCGTGATGGTCCTGGTCAGGAATGAACAGTCAGCAAAGAGAGGCTGATCATCCCCGGTTAAAGGAGGTAAGCTAGTGTCGGCTAACGCAGCGTCCCTGCCCCGCGATCTGAAACCTGGCACCGCGGCCAAGCTCGCTTTCTTCTCAGCCATCGTCTGGTTTTGCATCGGCACCATCTACGGCGGGCTCGCCCGGATCAAGATGGCCTACCCCGACTTCCTGGCCGGGGTGCCCTGGCTCACCTTCGGGGTCCTGCGCCCGTCCCACGTGGACACGGTGATCCTCGGCTGGATCACCATGGCTTTCGCCGCCGCCATCTATTATATGACGCCGGCCCTGTGCAACACCCGGCTGTGGAACGAGAAACTGGCGGTGGCCAGCATCTGGCTGTGGAACCTGGGCTTGGTGGTCATGAACGCCACCTTCGCCGGCGGGATCATGACCGGCATCAAGTACCACGAGTGGACCTGGCCCATCGACATGTACATCATGTTCTTCATCATGGTGCCCCTGGCCCTCAACTGCTGGATGACCATCCTGCACCGCAAGACCAAGGGGATCTACATCAGCCTTTGGTTCTTTGCCGCCTGCATCCTGATGATCGCGGTGGTCTTCGTCCTCGGTTCGGACGACATGGGGTGGAACGGCATCGCCTCGGCCTACATGACCTGGTGGTACGCCCACAACGTCTTGGGTCTGTGGATCACGCCGGTTTCGGCGGCCATCGCCTATTACACCATCCCCAAGGTCACCGGCAACCCCCTGTACAGCCACCGCATCGGGCACATCCATTTCTGGAGCATCGTGGGCTTCTATTCCACCCCCGGCGCCCACCACCTGATGGCGGCGCCCATTCCCGAATGGCTCAAGTCCTTCGCCTCCGTTTCGGGGGTGCTGATCCTGATCCCGGCCCTGGCCTTCGTCACCAACGTATTGTTGACCATGGAGGGCAAGTGGCACCTGTTCGTGGAGAACCCGGCCATCCAGTGGACGCTGACGGGGGTGCTTTTCGCCATCCCGCTGAACGTCCAGGGGGCCTTCCAGCAGACCAGGGCCATCAACTGGTATATCCACGGCACCAACTGGATCGTGGCCCACGCCCACATGGCCCTCCTTGGCTTCTCCACCTTCGTGGAGGTGGGAGCCGTCTACTACGCCCTGCCGCGACTCCTGGGCAAGCCGCTTTTTTCGGTGGCGCTGGCGCGCTGGCACTACTGGATGACGGCCATCGGCTTCATGGGCTTCTGGACCGCCCTGACGGCTTCCGGGCTGATCGAGGCCGCGGCGAAAGCCACCAATTGGAGCTTCAGCGGGATGCTGATCGCCGAACACCCCTACATGGTCGCCGCCGTCCTTTTCGGCTGGATGATCGTCGTCGGGCAGTGGCTCTTCCTATACAACATGATCCGCACTGCCACGGCGCCGGTGACCGTACCCGAGGGGAGAAAAGCGGTGGCCACGGCGGCGGCAGGCTAGGATTTCCCCGCGGGGGTATCCAACGAAAGAAAGGTGGTTGCTTTGAGCGGGGGCAGCAACGGCGCGGGAATGCGCTACATGATCGGGATGCTGGCGGTGGTGGTCATCTTTGCCACCTCGATCATCGTGACGGTGGCCTTGCCCATCGGGCAGATGTACACCATGATCAAGCCGACGGCCCAGGGCGCCTATATCTCGGCCCAACTCCCCAAGGATCAGGGCTGGGTTGCCTCGGACCCCCTGAACACGGGAACGGCGGGGGCGCACCTGGTCAACGGTTACGGCGGACCGACCAGCAACATCGGTTACGGCAAGGTGGTCTTCCTGCGGGAAGGTTGCTTCTACTGCCACACCATGATGGTGGAGGAAACCAAGGACTGGTATGACTGGGGTGCGCCCGAACCCGCCGGCTGGTGGTACAAGGGACGGCCCAACGTCAACGCCAACGAGCGGACCGGCCCGGACCTGCAGCACGTGGGGACCAGGCTTCCCAGCAAGACCTACCTCATCCAGCACGAGCGGTATCCGCGGCGGGTGGTTGAGGCGGACGGTGCGACCAACCACTGGATGTCGGTCATGCCCGACTTTTACTGGTTGTCCAACAATGACCTGAACGCCGTGGTGGATTTCCTGCGGGCGATGAAGTAGGCGAGGAAGGAGGTGGGCTAGCGTGGCGGAAGAAGAACACGAACTGTACGACGGGATCGACGAGGAGGGGAACATCGTTCCCACGGCGCTGATCGCCGCCTGCCTGGTGGTCATCGTGACCGGTCTCCTCTTCACCTTCCCCCTCTGGGGCGGGCGGGCGCCCGGCAGTTACTTCTACGTGCCGGGGTCTTCCGAGGGCACCACCGTCTGGTTTGGTGCGGCCGACGTGCGTCCCTGGTGGGACATCGGTTACACCATGGTGCTCTTGGACATTCTGATGGTGGCCGGTTGGTTCATCACCCTGATCAAGAAGGGCATCCGTTAGGCCAAGGGAACAAACGAAAAATAAAAGGGGGAAGCTTTGCTTCCCCCTGCCTATTTTCGGACGGCGAATGGACGGGCGGTACGGGAAGGGAGGGACCGGTTTGCCGACGCAGTATACGGGGATGGGCACGGGAGTGTCCCAGGCCATCTCCAAGGAAATCTTTTTCGGCTTGAGCTTCAGCGTTCTCCTGTTCGTCGGCTTCATTTGGTATCTCTACCGGGGGAGCAAGGAGCCGATCCGGCCCGGGGAAAAATGGGTATTGATCTTCGGCGGTTTCGGGCTGGTCATTTTCTTCGTCGACGCATTCCTGCAACTGGTCAAGGGAGTGTTGATCTGATTCGCGGGAGGGCTTGGCATGACGGATAGGGGAGACGGTCCCGAGCGTCCCGCCGCACCGGCCCGCAACGGGGAGAGGTTCATCCTGGCTTTGGGCGGCGCCCTCTTCGCGGTGTTCGTGCTGCTTTACGGTTTGACCGTGTTCCATAAGTTGAACGGCTGGCAACAGACCACGGTCTTGAAGGGGGCCAACTCGCCGGTCTTCAAGGCGGGTTACGCCCTTACCCGGAACCTGGGTTGCACCAATTGCCACCTGGTGGTCGATTCCGGTGAGTACGGGGTGGCCCCCCCCCTGGACGGCGAGGGCACCAAACGCTCCAAGGCATGGCTCACCGCTTTCTTCAATGATCCCCGGTCCGTCGACCACAACTACTACGGAGGCACCTACCACAACGGCGTCCTGGCGCCGAATTTTCAGAGCCTCACCCCCCGGCAGAAAAGGGAACTGGTGGTTTTCCTGGCGGGGTTGCGGACCCTGCCCGGTTCGGTGAACTACCCCAAGCCGCCGAGCTGAAAGCCCTTCGGCCGCCGGCGATTTTTGGGAAAGGAGTGATCGGACGATGAACCAGAATGCGGCGACCCATACGGTGATGTGGATTTGGATCTTTTTTGCCGTTATCGCCATCATCGGCGCCATCCTGGGCATCCGGTGGGCCAAGGCCACGGGGCAGTTCGACGAGGACATCAAGTACCAGATCTTCACGGAACCCGACGACGAGATCTTTCAGTCCGAGGAGGAAGAAACAGTGGCCGGACGGCAGGTCCAGCCATGAAACTGAGGGCCGGCGAAAAGGCTTTTCTGGTCGCCGCCGCCGCGGTCGTGCTGTTGGCCGGATATTATTTGGTTTTGCTGAACGGCAAGGTCAAGGGATACGTTGACCCGATTCCCCACCTGTCGGCGGCGGCGCAGCGGGGGGAAAACGAATACCTGAACCTGAAGTGCGACGAATGTCACAACGTCTACGGACTGATCGGCGACTCGGGGACCCAGCAGGCGGGGGCCAAGAACATGGGCGGGGAGGGTGCGCGGCGCAGCCTGTCGTGGATCACCGGTTTTTTGAGTGATCCGAGCAGGTACAACCCGGGGCTCGTTTCTTCCGGGAACATGGTGGCCTTGGATCGCTCCCTGACGACGCGCCAGATCCGGGATCTGGCGGAGTTCCTCTATAGCCTGAAGGCGCCGCCGGGGCGGGGAACCGTGGCGATGCCGACCATGTAGCGGTGGGCAGGGTGAAGGGCCGGGTCGTTGGATGGAGACGGTGGGCGGGAAAGGAAGGGAATCGCATGTTTTCGTGGGATGTGTTGAAACTCATGGCCGGTGGTTTGGGGCTTTTTGCCCTGCTGGCGATCCTCCTGCACGTTTTGCACCTGCAACCGGGCGGGAATTCCCCGGGGCTGGTCGATCTCTTCGATTTTTGATCGCCGGGGAGGGTGGTTATGAACGGTCAGGTGATCGCCGGTGGGATCATGGTCTTGCTCCTGGGGGCGCTTTTGTGGAGCATGACCGGCATTTTCCGCAAGTGAGGTGGCGGAAACCGGAGTTCAGCGCAAGGGTGGCCGGAAGACGGCGCCGGATTCCTAAGGGGCGGTGAACGTGGGCGGGATCTGGCTTTGGTGGGACGTGATTCTGGTTACGGAGGCCGTGCTGGTGGTGGTGGGGGCATTCGGTTACCTGGCGGCCCGGAGGGGAAGCGGCAACGGGCACCACTGGCTGATGCTCGCGGCCACGGTGGTGGTGGTGGTCTGGGTGTTGGCCTACATGATCATGTCTCTGGTGGCCGGTTATATCCGTTTCGACGGGCCGCAGAAGGTCTTTTACTACGCCTTTATTCCCCTGATCCTCGTTCATTCCCTCATTTCCACGGTGGCCTTATTCCTTTGCGGGGCGGCGGTTTCCCTGGGATTCAAAGCGTCGCGGCGCGCCGACGGCAAACGACGGCTGGAGGCTTCGCCTCAGGGAATCCAGCACCGGCGGGTTGGATTGCTGACCTACTGGTTTTTCGCCGGTTCGGCGGTAACGGCTTACGCCGCCTACGCCATGCTCTATTTTTACTACCATCCGCCGGTCGTCTGAGAAAAGACGTCGTTTCGAAAGGAGGTGAAAGAGTGGAGCGGGTCAACAAAAACGAGCAGATCATCGTGATGGGTCTCACCGGAGCGGCGGCGTTGATGTTCGTGGGGACCACCATCGGGGGCATCACCGATTCCTACAGCGGAATGCTGATCACCCTGGTGCTGACGGTGGTTGGTCTCGTGGTGGGCATGGCCTATGGGGCGGCCGCCCCGGCGCAAATCAAGCGCCACCAGTAACACGACGTAACCGCTCCAAACGGCTCCGGCAGGTGGGAGGGGCGCAGGCCCCCTCCCGGCCGGGGCCACCAAAGGGGGGAGATGACTTTAGTGGGAGGATATTTCGGGGTCGGCTTGCAGGAGGGGGACCGGCACATCGTCAAGTACCTGGTGGTGTCGGTGGTCAGCCTGTTCATCGGAACCGTGATGGGAGTGCTGCAGGTGTTTCCGGCGCTCCACAATTGGGTCGTGAACACCGGACAGGCCGGGGCTTGGATCGATCCCCTGGCCCACACCCACATCAACCTGGTGGGCGGGGTCACGGTGGGGATGATGGGTCTGGTTTATTACGCGTTGCCCAGGGTGCTGAAACGGCCGCTTTACAGCCGGCGGCTGGCGGACGCCTCCTTCTGGTTTTCCCTGATCGGGGTGTACCTGTTTTTCTTCGTCCTGTTGGCCCTGGGAGTGGCCGAAGGGTCTTACATCGGCACCCACGTCCCCGGAATCTGGGGGGCGGCGCCGGTCGACGGGCACACGGTGAACCTGCTTTATTACCATGCGGAGTCCAGGTTCTATTGGTTGGACGAACTGATGGTTCCCGGCGGCATCCTGATGGGTCTGGGCTATTGGGGCTTCATTGCCAACGTCCTCCTCAGTGTGTACCACCGGAAGGAGAGGATGCCGGCGGCGCCCAAACGGATGGTGGGGATGAAGGAGACCTACGATGGCTCAGGCGGATAGGGGTTTGGTCCTGGCCTACCGGCGCAATTGGGGCATGGTCGGGCTTTTGGCCTTCATCTTCCTGGCCTGGCTGGGGTACGTCCTGCCCTTCATCTTTTACGTTCCCGGTTATCGGTACATCGGCCTGCCCCTGCTGGTGATCCTCGGGGCCATCAACGGCGCGTCCATCCTCTCCGCCTTGCGCTGGTGGCGCAGCGCCCCTCGGGAGGTGGAATTGGGGAAAAAGGAGATCACGGTCCGCAACCAGGACCGGCGGGAGCGGGTCGTGGCCAGGGTGACCAGGGTCAAGGGACAGTGGAAATGGTATCACGCCCTCGTCTTCAACCAGGGATTCGTGGTGGAGGGGACGGACGCCAACGGCAACCGGGTCCGGGAGGGTTTCTTCACCAGTGACCTGGGGTTGGCCGCCGTGCGGGAGTTGGAGGCGGGCGTGCGGGAGTGGGGAGGGATACGATGGGAGTAGTGGGGGCGATCGCCGACCTGACCATGGGCGTCGGCATCCTGACCGTCGTCCTGCTCGGCTGCATGACCATCCTCCCCGCCTCCTTTTGGCCGTTGGGCAAAAACCGGGAGAAGAGATGCTTTTTTGGCTACGCGTCCCACTGCCCCATGGCGCCGTTCAGCACGGCCATCACCTTGGGTTTTGCCTATTTCCTCTACTGGTACGGTTTCATCTTACGCTGACGGCAACCTCTGCCGGGGGGAGAGAACGTGGTGGGCAATAAATGGATCGGGTGGTTCCTGCCGCTGGCGTTGGTCTTCGGACTGACCGGATGCAACTTCCAGCAGGCGCTTTTCTCTGAAACCACCCCCATCTTCATTGGACTGAAGGTCGGACAAAAGGCGCCGCCGTCGGTAAACCTGGTGGTGGGCCGGCCGGTGCTGCAGAACGGAAAACCCGAGGTCTTCCAGGAATGTCGGCCGCCGTGGCGAAAAACGACTCTGTTACCGTGGTGCCAAGGCTCCACGGCCCAGACCCCCGAAAGCGCCTCCCTGCAGCGGGAGACCATCGCCCAGGGTCTGCAAAAGCACCACGCCCTGTTTGTGATGTTCGACGTGCCCGTCCACGAGACCAACGGCTCCAAGAATTTCTACGAGGCCCTGTACCTGCAGCAGCGATTCGGGGCCAAGATGGACTTTATTTTTGTTGATCCCTGGCAGGACGCGGATCTGAACGCCTCACGCTGCATCGAACAATGGGACATCACCACCTCGGCCCACCATGCCTACTTCCTGGTGGACCACCACGGCGTGATCCGCTACGCGCAGGTCGGCTTTTTCTCGGTGGGCGGAGCCGCCATCAAGATCCGGGAACTGTTGGCGCGGCATTATGCGGCCCTTTGGAGGAAGACCTCGGTGGCCGCGCGGCTGCCGTGGGCGCAACAGCCGGGGAACGGCGGGGCGGTCCGATGAGCAGGCGACTCCTGGTTCCCATCTTACTGGGGATTCTCCTGGCCCTTTCCGGATGTGCCGTCAGACCAGCGGCCGGCGATGGGCCGCCGCCGGTCGGCGCGAGGATCACCGCCGCCCAGGCGAACAACCTGGTGGTCGGGGAGCGGGTGGGCAATACGGTGCTCGGCTGGCAGAACCTCACCAGCAATCAGGATCCGGTCACCGGGATGCAGCGCACCAAAATTTCCGCCGCCCTGCGGGCGGGCAGGCCGGTGGCCCTGTTCTTCGACGCCGCCGCCGACGGGACGGAGGGGACCATGGAGATCGGCTGGATGGAGGAATTGCGAGGGGACTTCGGGCACATGGCCGCCTTCGTCTATGCCGACCCGAGCGAGGACACGAAACTGTCCGCGGCCTGGAACCTGAACGTCCTCCACGCCGTCTTCCTGATCAACCCCCAGGGGATCATCACCTACGAATACCAGGGCCTGTGGGGAGTGGGCGACATCAAACCCCACTTGGCCAAATTGGTGGGCCTGCCCTGACGGAGGGAGCGCGAACGGGAAAAGGCCGAAGGGAGGCTTGAACTTGGACCGGGGAAGGATGATCATGGGACTCCTGCTGGTGCTCTTGTTGATCCTGGTGCTGGGAGTGGTCACAGGGGCTTTCAGCACCTTGGGGACTCACCTGCCCAAGGGAATGATCGTCACCGGCTGATCCGAACCGAGTTGGGATGAGGAGGTTAAAGAACACAGATGGCCAAAGGCGTTAAATTGTTCCTGCAGGCCGTGGGTGTCCTGGCCGCGGCCGCCGTAATCACCTGGGCCGTGATCGCCGCCGGCGGGACCACCGGCGGCGGCGGTCGGAGGCCAAGCGGCGGCGCGGCGGCGGCCTACAACGGGAAGGCGGTTTACCGGCAATACTGCGCCGCGTGCCACGGTGTGCAGGGCCAGGGGTACGCCGCCGACGCCGCTCCGGCCCTGAACGCGAGCAATCCCGACCTGCGGGCCGCCTACGATCAGCAGAGTTTGGCCGCCTTCGTCCAGGTCAATATGCCGGCGAACCAACCGGGCAGCCTTAATTACGGGCAGGCCAAGGCCGTTGCCGGCTACGTTTGGAACACCCTGGGGGCCGGGGGGCACGGGCGATGATCGAGGTGCGCGGGTTGACCAAGAAATACGCCGGCAAGGCGGCGGTGCAAGACGCCGGTTTTACCGTTCGTCCGGGAGAAATCGTCGGTTTCCTCGGGCCGAACGGCTCAGGGAAAAGCACCACCCTGAAGATCCTGGCGGGATTTCTGCCGCCGACCTCCGGGGAAGCTAGGATTTGTGGCCATGACTGCCTGGACGATTCTCTGGAAGCCCGGCGGCGGGTGGGTTATCTGCCGGAGAACAACCCTCTCTACCTGGATCTGCCGGTGCGGGTCTATTTGGACTACATGGCCGCCCTCCGGGACGTTCCGGCCAAAACCAGGAGGCTCAAGGTGGAGGCCGCCTTGGAAAAATGCTGGCTGCAGACCCAAGCGGACACCCTCATCGGGAAATTATCCAAAGGATACCGCCAACGCGTGGGGTTGGCCCAAGCTTTGGTGCATGAGCCGCCGGTCCTGCTCCTGGACGAACCGACCGATGGCCTCGATCCCAAGCAAATTGTCCAGATGCGGGGCTTGATCCGGGAACTGGGATCGAATCACACGGTTTTGCTGGCCAGCCACATTCTGGCCGAGGTGCAACTGACCTGTGATCGAGTCGTCGTGATCAGCAACGGGAAGGTGGTGGCGGAAGCGTCGATCACCGACCTGAAGCAAAGCGGGGAAAAGGGCAGGGTCGCCCTGCGCCTGCGGGTGCAGGGTCGGGGCAGCGATGTCGTTGAATTGGTGCGGGCGGTGTCCGGGGTGGTGGAGGTTTCGACCAGCGGTGAGCGGGACGGGGCGGTGGAAATCGCCTGTTCCCTGGAGGCGGGGGCCGGATCCCAGGTGCGGGCCGAGTTGGGAAGACGCCTTTATGC
>JAJZBP010000215.1 GCA_021798855.1 Bacillota bacterium | reverse complement strand
GGCTTAACCCTCGGAGCTTTCATCAGACCGGTCACCCAAGCCCGATGTCCGATTGACTACGCGCTCGGACGGGCAGTCCGCGCGACCGGTCTCTCGCCGGCTGGTGCATGACGGTTACTGGCTGCGACACCGAATGCTGACGATTTAGCCATCTCCAACCTCCCCAAAACGAGGACAACCTCAGTTTTTACCACCTGGAGCACGTCCAACCTAACCGGCCGGTTTCACCGCAGCCGGCACCTCCTTGGACGCCGCCTTGTTCAAAGCGTCCAGGTAGGCGTTGACTCCCGAAACCACGATGTCCGAATGGGCCGCCCTCCCCGCGTAAAGCTTGCCGCCCGCCTCGATCCGCACGTGGACCTGGGCCAGGGCGTCGATCCCCTCGGTCACCGACTGCAGGGAAAACTCCAGCAACTTGCAGGGGATGCCGACGATCTGGTCCACCGCCACGTAGGCGGCGTCCACCGGACCCGAACCGCCACCCTTGGCCCGCCGCACCGTCCCTTCGGGTCCGCGCACGGCCACCTCCGCCGTCGCCGCGCCCTTGGTGCCACAGGTCACCGCAGCCTCCTCCAAGACGTAACCGCATGCTTCATCCCGGCGCAACTCGTCGGAGATGATCGCCTCCAGGTCCTCGTCGTAGACCTCCTTTTTCCGGTCGGCCACCTCCAGGAACCGCTGGTAGAGTTGCTGGAAGTGGCCTTCCGAGAAATCTTTATAACCCAGCTTTTCGAGCTTCGCCCGCAGGGCATGACGCCCGGAGCGGGCGGTCAAAACAAGCTTGGATTCGGCCACGCCCACCAAACCTGGATCGATGATTTCGTAGGTGGAACGCTCCTTGAGCACCCCGTCCTGGTGAATGCCCGAGGAGTGGGCGAAGGCATTGGCCCCGACGATGGCCTTGTTGGGCTGAACCACGATGCCGGTCAGGGTGCTGACCAGACGGCTGGTGCGGAAGATCTCCTCGGTGCGGACGCCCGTCTCAACCCCGAAGTAGTCGGCCCTGGTTTTTAGGGCCATCACCACTTCCTCCAAAGCAGCGTTGCCCGCCCGCTCGCCCAGCCCGTTGACGCACACCTCCACCCGCCGCGCCCCGTTCCTCACCCCCGCCAGGGTGTTGGCCACCGCCATCCCCAGGTCGTTGTGGCAGTGCACCGAGATGATGGCTTGGTGGATGTTGGGCACCCGCTCCATCAGGGTCCGGATGATGTGCCCGAACTCCTTCGGGTAGCAGTAGCCAGTGGTGTCCGGGATGTTCACCACCTTGGCCCCGGCGGCGATGACCGCCTCCACGAACCGGCACAGGTAATCCAGGTCCGCCCTTCCCGCGTCCTCGGTGGAGTACTCCACGTTCGAGGTATACGCCCTGGCATAGCGGACCGCCTCCACGCCCATCCGCAGGATCTCCTCCCGGCTCTTGTGAAACTTGCCCCGGAGGTGGACGTCGGATACCCCCAAGACGATATGGATCTGGGGATTTGCCGCCTCCTTGACCGCCTCCCAGACGGCGTCGATGTCCGAGGGGACCGCCCTGGCCAGTCCGGCGATCGAAACCCCGCGCACGTTGCGAGCGATGTTCCGCACCGCCTCGAAGTCACCGGGCGAGGAGGCGGGAAAGCCGGCCTCGATCACATCCACCCCCAGGGCTTCAAGCTGGCGGGCGATTTCCAGCTTCTCCGCCGCCGCCAGTTTCGCTCCCGGAACCTGTTCCCCGTCCCGCAGGGTGGTGTCGAAAACGTAGACCTTCTCCATGCCCAACGCCTCCTATATTTAGAAAAATTAAAACCCGCGCCTCCTTTTAGAGACGCGGGATAAAATCCTGCGCGGTACCACTCTAGTTGGCCGCCGCAAAGGCGACCCACCTCATCGGGCACGTGCATGCCCTACCCCATGATAACGGAGGGGTCCGGTCCCGCCTACTCGCCCGTTTTCCAGGTGGAGCTTTCGGGGGACAACTCCGGGGTGAGGTTCGACGGGGGATTCACCGCCTCGCACCGGCCGGCGGCTCTCTGAAAATCCCTTCGGTCTAATTGGCCCCATCATCGCCTTTTCCTTATCGGAAAAATACCACTAAAAACGCCGCCCGTCAAGCCCGCAATTTCACCCGGACCAAGCCTTTCGAGTTCGCCGCAGACGTCAACCTCCCGGCAAATCCACCCCCTTGCCATTGCCCCGTTCGTTAAAATGAAACTTCACTTCCGGCTATTTTTAAATCTGAAACAATTACTAGTCTTTATTGACCGAGGATACATTGGTAAGGACGAAGAAAAGACTCAATCACGGATGAATGCCCCATTGCAAAGCCAACAATCGTCTTTGCTGGTGAAATCCTTCACGAATATAATGAATTGATCTTTCCGTGCTAAAAAAGCGCATCCACCCGCCTGGCTGTAACTGGTCGGCAAACCCGCCCAAAAGGTTCAGGCAAATGAGGAGGGAAACAGCTTGGAATTGCCAACAAGCCCGCGAGGCGGAAGGAGTTTTTCCGGAAAACGGGCCGCCCAGCGGCCCATCAAACAATGCTGACCCGGCCGCCGGCCACTATCGATTTTATTAGGGGCATGGGGCCGGAGGAAATGGCTCCAGGGACCGTCGCCATCCGGGGCCAAAGGGCGGCGGTCCATCTGAGCCCATTCCTTCCGTCCCGTTGCCCCCTCCAACATGCATAGTGGCCGGCGAAAGCGCATTTTCCCTTCTTTTTAGTTTTGTTGAGGGGCCGCTTTGCGGCCCGCTTTCCGGCAGGGCCGCCAGCCAATTAAAAGCTTCCTGCGACAGGCCCGGCCGAATTCATTTCCGACATCTTTTCCAAATGCCCCGGCGGGTTCACCGAACAAGTACGCCTGGCTTTCCGCTCCCACCAACTGCAAGGAGTTGATCCGTTGTATCTGCGCAAATCCTTCGCGGCCTTATCCAGTGTGGCGACCCCTTTACTGACGATTGGATCCCGGGCTTGGGCCGCGTCCCCCACTCCCAACCCGGCGACCGCTTCGCCTTTCATGAGCGGACAACCCTTGGCGCCGTGGGTGCTCGTCTTCGGCTTCACCTTGCTGGTCCAAGCCCGTTGGTTGATGGATCCGGGCCGGATGTCGAAGAAGGCCACCGGCACCGTCGCCGCCGTGGGCGGGACCGTCGTCCTGGTCAACGGCTACCTGATCATGAACAATCCGTCCATCCTGGGAGGGCTGGCCCCGGCGAGCAACTTCATCACCGCTTTCACCGTCGTCTACGGTTTCTTCTTCACCGCCTTGGGCTTCATCCAAATGCAGACCCTGCTGAACTCCAACGTGCTGGGACCGCTGGCCACGCTCATTGCCTTCTTCACCCTGGCCGCGGCCTTGGTCTTTTTTTCCGCCGGCGCGCTCTACCACGCCCTCATTCTGGCGATGGTCTTCATTGCCTTCGGGCTGGCCGGCCTGGTTATGGCGGGCAAAGTGACATTTAACGCCCTGGGTTGGTGGATGTCCATAACCTCACTCATGCTGGTCATCACCGGTTTTTTGTGGTCTTTGGCTCCGTTCCTCCAGGGCGCTCCCTAGGGATCTGGTGAAAAAGGCGCAGCTTACTAGCGTCGTTGCCTTCTGTTAGGTTGAGAACGGCGGATCGGAACCCCTCCATTTCCAAGGAAGGAACGGCAAGCCGTTCCTTGAACCCGGGAACCTTCCCCATAGGCCTCAGTTTGGTGCCCTTCCCGCCCCTAATCGGGGAGCACCGCTCATCGGCCGAGCGGACCGCGCAAGCGCGGCGGAGCCCCCCTTCGCCGAACCGGGAGCCCCCCCGCCCATCCCACCGGAGCGGTGGGTACTTCCCCCTTCACGCCCCGCCC
>JAJZBP010000214.1 GCA_021798855.1 Bacillota bacterium | reverse complement strand
GTGAAATTACCATAAAGTCCGGGTTGAAAACCAGAAAAATGCCCCAATAACCGAAATTTCCGTCTCCCAAGGCCAATATCTCGTTTTTTAGCCCCTATTAATCACCAGATCCCTAGAAAGAGCGGGGTGCAAACCCGGGGAAATGGCGGGTAGGGGAAGCGGGAACCTTGACGGCAGGACGAATATCTGGCCGCGCTCGGTCTTGTAAAGCTGATGCAATTACGAAGCAAGGACAGAGCAAAGGGTTTCACCCTATAAGGGCAACTGCTGTAGGAGAGCCGTACGTGGGGAAACCACACATGCGGTTCGATGAGGTGACGGCCCCGAAAGGGGCCTCCTGCTCTACTGCGGCAAAAGCCGGAGCCACGGTCGGAAATCGTGGAGGCCGTTGCGCTGAGGCCCAGGATGCTGTACGGGGGCCGTGGGGCCAGGAGAGCCTGGGAGAGCAATGGGATCCTTCGATAGGACCCAACGCCTTTAGGCGTGGGAGCGTCAGTGGATTATTGATCCAACACATACCCCCGAAAAAGCGGATGGTACAGGGCATATTGACCTCGTTCAACGCTGATCACAGAATGGTCGCACGCCCGGAGGCCAAGTTCCTCCCCTATCTTAGCAGGAGGGTGAAACCCTACCGCTCATCCGAACTTTCGTCTACAATGACTTCCAGAATGGGGCCATTGTCGGTAAAGGCCACCGCTTCGCCGACCACGGCGGCCATTTCGCCTCGCTTTTCCAGGGCGCCCAAGAGGGCGTCCCGGCGGTCCGGGGCCACGGCCATGAGCAGGCCGCCGGAGGTGACGGCGTCGGCCAGGGTGATGGGCATCTGGGGAGGGAGGCGCGGGTCGAAGCGAACGCCCTCCGCTTGGAGGTAACGCAGGTTGGCCCGGCTGCCCCCGGGGACGGTCCCCTGGGCGGCCAAGCCGAAGGTGGCCGGGATGACGGGAACCTTGCGGGCCCAAATCCGCAAGGCCACTGCGCCGGCCCGGGCCATCTCCAGGGCGTGGCCCAACAGGCCGAAGCCGGTCACATCGGTGCAAGCGTGAACGCCGATTTCCAACATGGCCTCGGCCGCCCCCCGGTTCAGGCGGGTCATCCAGGCGACGGCCTCAGCCACGGTGTCCGCGCCGGCCAGATCGCGCTTGAGGGCGGTGGTGATGATGCCGATGCCCAAGGGCTTGGTCAGCACCAGGAGATCGCCGGGCCGGGTGCCCCGTTTGGTGATGACCTTATCCGCGTCGATCAGGCCGGTCAAGGCCAAACCGTATTTGGGTTCGGGGTCGTCAATGGAATGGCCACCGATGACCACCGCGCCGGCCTCGGCAACCGTCTCGGCCCCGCCGGCCAGGATCTCGGCCAGAACGGCCAGGGGTAGTTTGTCCTTGGGAAAACCGACCAGGTTGAGCGCGGTGAGGGGTCTGGCACCCATGGCGTAAAGGTCGGAAAGGGCATTGGCGGCGGCGATGCGCCCGAAGGTTCGGGGGTCGTCGACCACCGGGGTGAAAAAGTCCACCGTTTGCACCAAAGCTGTGCGTTCGTCCAATTGGTAAACTCCCGCATCGTCGGGTTGGTCCAAGCCCACCAGGACGGCGTTGTTTTTCGGGAAGGGGGGTAGGAGGCGCAGTACCTGCGCCAGGTCACCGGGACCAAGCTTGCAGCCTCACCCGGCTTTGCCAGTCATTTGTGTCAGGCGAATCCGTTCGCCCTTGCCCGGGATGCCCATTCCCCCACCTCCTCGATTTTGCTTGTTGTGCTCTTTTGGCGGCATGCTTATTCCTTCGCTTGCCGGGCAGATCTTTCCTTCAAACCGTCCCGGCCTTTTCCACCTTCACCGGCACGAACTTGTAACTGTAAGTTTCGGTGAAGGGGTCCCGGTCACGGGAGTCCAGGAGACGGTTGACGGGGACCGCCGGGTCGTGGAAGGCCAGAAAGACCGTGCCCGGCAATTGGCTCTCGGTCAAGTGTAAGCGGACCATCAGGTGGCCGCGGGGACTGGAGATCCGGGCCAGGTCGCCGGAGACCATGCCCAGAGGTCGGGCGTCGGCGGGATGGATGTCCAGTCGTTCGCGGTGCTCCACGGGGATCAGGGGGGAGCGGGCGGCCTGGGCGTCGTTGTTGAAGCCGTGGAGTCGGCGTCCGGTGATCAGGACCAGCGGGTAACCTTCCGGGACCGGCGGTGGGCGGTGTTCCGTGGCGGTGAAGGAGGCTCCGGTGGAACCGAAGCCGCCTTCGTACAGCCGGGGGGTGCCGGGGTGTCCGGGGTATGGGCACGGCCATTGCAGGCCGTCGCCGTTCAGCCGGGTGTGGCTGATGCCGGCGAAGGAAGGGGTCAGGGAGGCCATTTCGGCGAAGACTTCGGCGGCGGTGGCCGCGGGGAAGGGAGTTCCCAAACGGGCGGAGAGTTCGGCGAAGACCTCCCAGTCGGGTCGGGCCGCCCCAAGTCGAGGGATGGCTTGGTTCACCAAGCGCAATCGTCGCTCCGTATTGGTGAAGGTGCCGGATTTTTCGGCGAAGGAGGCGGCGGGCAGGACCACGTGGGCGAGCCGGGCGGTGGCGGTGAGAAAGAGATCCTGGACGACGAGGAAATCGAGGGCGCCGATGGCCTCCTCCACGGCTGTGGTGTCGGCGTGGGTGCGCAAGGGATCTTCGCCGAATACGAAAAGGCCATGGAGTTTCCCCCGCCGGGCGGCTTCCCACATTCCGACGGAGGTAAGGCCGGGCCGGGCCGGAAGGTCCGCGCCCCAAGCGCGGGCGAACTTATGGCGCACCGCCGAGTCGTCAAGGCTCTGGTAGCCGGGCAGGGAGTAGGGGAGACAGCCCATGTCGCAGGCGCCCTGGACGTTGTTTTGGCCCCGCAGGGTCAGGATGCCGGTTCCCGGTTGGCCCACGTTTCCGGTGGCCAGCACTAAGTTGAGGAAGGCCAGGATACCCTCGGTGCCCTGGACGTGTTCGTCCAGACCGAGTCCGGTCAGCAGGATGGCCCGTTCGGCTTCTCCGTAAAGGTGGGCGGTCCGGATGATCAATTCGGGGGCCAACCCGGTGATCTCTCCCACCCGCTCCGGGGTATGGGAGGCGACCAGTTCGGCCACAGCTTCGAAGCCGCGGGTGTGGGCTTTGACGAAGGGCCAATTCACCAGTCCGTCCCGCAAAAGGACGTGCAGGAGGCCGTTGGCCAGAGCGACGTTGGTGCCCGGACGTTGGGGGAGCCACAGGGTGGCTTCTTCGCAAAGGGTGATCCGGCGCGGGTCGACGACGATCAACTTGGCGCCGCGAGCGACCGCTCGCTTGACGTGAAGGGCGCTGATGGGGTGGGCTTCGGTGGTGTTGGTGCCGACCGCCAGGATGACCTGAGTGTGTTCCAGGTCGAGAAGGGGGGCGGTGGAGGCGCTAACGCCGAAAGCCGTTTTCAGCGCGGCTCCCGCCGGGGTGTGTCAGAGGCGGGCGCAGTTGTCGATGTTGTTGGTGCCGACCGCGGCTCGGAGGAAACGTTGGAAGGCGTAGTTGTCCTCGTTGGTGGCCCGCGCCGACCCGATGCCTCCCAGGGCGTCGGGACCGTGTTCTTTTCGGATGCGGCCCAATTCCGCGGTGACCAGGGACAACGCCTCGTTCCAGGAGACTTCCCGCCACCCGTCGCCCCGTCGGAGGAGGGGCGTTTTCAACCGTTCGGGATGATGGATGAAGCCGAAACCGAAACGGCCCTTGACGCAAAGGTTGCCCCGGCCCACCGGGTCCAGGGGATCGGAGGTTACCCCGATCACTTCATCGTGGTGGACGTCCAGATAGACCGAGCAGCCGGTGCCGCAGTAGTTGCAGGTGGACTTGACCCG
>JAJZBP010000213.1 GCA_021798855.1 Bacillota bacterium | reverse complement strand
TTGCACAAGACCGAAGAGGTCTTAGGCCGCAAATTGGAGAGCTTCCAGGAAACAATCGACCTTTACACCGCCGTCCGACTGGCCCTTTTGTGGAACGAACCCAGGGAACTCACCGTACTTTTGGAGGAACAGCCGGGACCGTCCGAACACTCGCCGACCCAGGACACCCGTTCCCAACCGCTTTGAGCAGGCCCAAGCCCGGAGAGAACCCGCGGTCCGAAAACCTGGGCCGAGGAGAACTCAATGCTGGCCCGGCGGCGTGCCGGTCGGGAAACCCAGCATCAGCGTACCCGCAGCCTGACGTGGTAACCCGTGGGAGGGAGATAGATGCGGACAACGGTTCGTTACAGTGGGGAAGGCAAAACGGTTGAGCAGCCGGCGAACCAAGCCGCGACCTCCGCCTCCACCCCCGCAGCGAGCGCCGCGGCCTGCGCGTCCGACGCATCGGTGAACGCGCAGGAGGTCTTCCAGGAACTGCTCGCCGATCTGCGACAGGGAGTGGTCGACGGCGACGAAACCAGGGTGGAGGAAACCGCCCGGCGGGTGGTCGACGGAGGGTTCGATTGCTGCGTCGCCGTGCGCCAGGGGTTGGTGGCCGGCATGGCCGAGGTAGGACGCCTTTTTGCCGCCAACGAGTATTTCGTGCCGGAGGTGTTGATCTGCGCCGATTCACTCTACAAGGGCTTGGGCGTTTTGAGCCCACGGCTGCAACCGGCCTCCCATCGCCAAGCGCGGGGCACGGTGGTCATCGGAACGGTTGAGGGCGACGTCCACGACATCGGCAAAAACCTGGTTAAAATGCTCCTGGAGATCGCCGGTTTTACGGTCTACGACATGGGCCGCAACGTCTCCGTGGAAAAGTTCGCCGAGGAAGTGACCCAGAAAGGATGCGATTTTCTTTGTCTGTCCGCCCTGATGACCACCACCATGGGCGGCATTGAGCGGGTCATCGAGCAGGTGCGTTCGCAAAAGCATTGCGTCAAGATCCTGGTGGGAGGGGCCCCCATCACCCAGGAGCTGGCCCGTCGTTGGGGAGCGGACGGCTACAGTCGCGACGCCTTCAGCGCCATCGCCGAGTTTCCCTCCCTGCAGGGCGTCCTGATCACCCCGCTGACTCTTCGTTGACCGAACCGGATGCCGAGGAGTCCGGCGAGTTGCTGCTCGCCGGACTCCTCCTTTTTGACAAGACCTGCTTTATGGCGGAGGGGGTGGGATTCGAACCCACGGAGAATAGATACTTTGTAAGTATTCGGTGAACCCGTAGGTCCAGATGCAGCCGGGATAGTCCAAGTCCGGCCACGGGTGACACAATACTTGAAAAGGAGGGAGCCTTGCCCCAAATAAGGGCCGCAGGCCCCCCCCAACCAATCCGAACCTTGCCCCCTCTCTACCTGCCCCAATTTAATGGGGACGTGGGCAGGTAGGGAGAGGAACGATTGTTTGTTGGGGGGCTTGGCTCGTGGCGCAGGGGCGTTTACGCCCCGAGGACCGTCGGCCGGGTTTGGGACCTGATCTCCAACAGCTTTAGATTTCCTTGACCGTAAATATCGTTAAAAACGGTAAGCCGGCTTAGGCTATCAACGAAGTTGGTTTGATGGGTTCACCGAATGTTTACGCAAGGCGTTCGACGGGAAAGGAATGGAGCGGGTGGACAGCAACGCGATCGAGTGCCGGGGGGTGGAGAGGAAGTTTGGTGCACGCACGGCGGTGGACCAGTTAGACCTCACGGTGCCCCGTGGAAGTGTGTTTGGATTTTTGGGGCCGAACGGAGCAGGTAAGACGACGACGGTGGGATGTTGGTGGGGATGCTGCGCCCGTCGGCGGGCACGATTCGGATCTTCGGGCATGACCCCCTGACGGAAGGGGAATGGGTCCGGAGGCATTCAGCGGTGATGCTGGACCATGTTGGGTTGTATGATCGCTTGTCCGCGTGGCAAAATCTCCTCTTCGCAGCCCGGGTGGCCAAACTCACGGCTACCGAGTGTCAGCGGCGGATGGAGGAGGCCCTGAGGCGGGTGGATCTCTGGGATCGGCGCTTTGACCGCGTATCCGGGTTTAGCAAGGGGATGCGACAAAAACTCGGCCTGGCCCGAGCCCTCTTGGCCGATCCGAAGCTTCTCATCCTGGACGAGCCAACCGCCGGACTCGATCCGTCCAATATCGTGATGGTGCGAGAACTCCTGGTGTCCTTGGCGGAGGAATCGCAACGCTCCATCTTTCTGTGCACGCATCTGCTGGCGGAAGCCCAACGCATCTGCGACCGCGTGGCTATCATCCAGCGCGGGCACCTCTTGGCCGTGGGTGATCCCAATCGATTGGGCCGCCGGGGCCTGGAGACGGTGCGCCTGACTTTGACGGGCATGCATCCAGACACCGTGGCACGCATTGCCCTCCCGGACCACGTCGAACTGAGCCGGGCCGAGGGACACGACTGGCGTGCTGCGGTGAGTGCAGACGATGACATCGAACACTTGGTGGCGGCCTTGGTGAATGCCGGCGTCGGTGTCCGTGCGGTGGTCCCCGAACAGGTCTCCCTGGAAGACGAATATTTGCGTTTGGTTGGAGGCGAAGAGCATGTTTGATCTACGGACCATGATGGCCAAAGAATTTGCCGAACTGCGCGGCAATCGCCGATTTTTTGGGTTATTTCTCATCGCCGTGTTGGCCATGGGGGTGATCTCGTCTCTGGCGTTTGCCCATAACCATGGACATTTCGGTGCGCTCGGAACCATTTTCCTTGTTCTTTATGTGCTCTTCGCAACCGTGGCTGTGGGCGCAAACACCGCGCCGGATCTGGTGCTGCATGAGCGCCTGGGCCATACGTTGGATTACTTGTTGACCACGAGACTGTCGGATCGGGTTATTTTTGGTGCGAAGGTCGCGACCGCGTTCATTGTCGGATACGTTGCCGCCATGCTGACGATCGGAGTACAACTGGTCACCGCGGCGATCCTGGGCGGCCACGGTTTTCAGTGGCTCTATCTCGCGGTGCCCTCAGGGCGGATTATCGCTTTCGGAATAACGGCTGGCCTGAGTCTGTATGTGGCCGTGATCGGCACGTTCGTCGCGTTGCGTGTGGGTGAGCAACGGGCGGCCTACATGGTTACCCTCCTTTCGGTGGGACTCCTCATGCATTCGTCGCTGGGTGGCTGCATGGGTCGTCGACCACCGCGTGGATTGGGCATGCCGCCATGTGGCTGGGCGCCATTGCGGCGGTGCTGGGTGCGATCGGCTCACGACTGTTTCGTCGGGACATGCTGGTCTTGTATCTTCAGGAGTAGTGGGTTCTTCCGTGATCCGGAGACGGCTGCGGTCATCGACTCCCATCTCGGTCACCGGGAACTCAAGGTCAGACCATTGTCGAGAACCCTGAAAAATAGCTCTTCTCGTCCTGATGCCGCTCCACCGTCGTGTCCACTGACAATCAGACTTTCGTTGTTTCTGCCAACCCACCTGCTTTAGCAGGTGGGCGTTAAGTTTCTTTTTGGTTCGCTCAGCCGATCCGGTCCACGCCCATGAACGGTCGCAACACGGCCGGAACGCTGATGCTGCCGTCCTCGTTTTGGTAATTTTCCATCACCGCCGCCACCGTCCGCCCCACCGCCAGACCAGAACCGTTGAGGGTATGGACATACCCGGTCCGGCCTCCTCCCGCCGGGCGGTAGCGGATCTCCGCCCGCCGGGCCTGGAAATCCTCGAAGTTGGAGCAGGAGGAGATCTCCTTGTACCCGGCGTAGCTGGGCAACCAAACCTCCAGGTCGTAGGTCTTGGCCGACGCAAAAGAAAGATCGCCCTGAGCCAGAGCCACGACCCGGTAGGGCAACTCCAGGCGGCGCAGAATGTCCGCCGCGTCCTCCACC
>JAJZBP010000212.1 GCA_021798855.1 Bacillota bacterium | reverse complement strand
GTCGCCGTGAATAAAGACCTGCCGGCGGCCGCCACCGCCGCCGCCGTAAACTTTTCCCCCGTGGCCTTCTCCAATTTGTCCTTGATCCGGACGATGGCCGCCGCCACTTTGGGAATGTCGTGGATCTGCCCGTCCAGCATCACCCGTTCCCGATGCTCTTCCATGGCCGCCGCCAGGATGACGGGCTCCTGGCCCTTTTCCCCCTCCCCCACCACCAGACCGATCAACTTGCGCGTCCCTATATCCAGCGCCAGGAGGCGCCCGTTCGTCTTGCCGGAGTTTGGTGGGTTCTCCTCCATTCGGGTCGCTTCCGCGCTCACGTGGACCCCTCCGTTAATGCCGCTTACATGAGGGATTTCGCACTTTTTCCCGAAAACTCCTCCCGTCCCGGACAGAATTGTATGGTCTGGGGGGCGGCGGCTTCAAGACGGTTCGTCTTCGCCGTTGACCGGCCCGGCGTCCCGGCCGCGACCTTCGCCCGCCCGCCGGGCGAAGGCCCCAAACAAAAAGGAGCCGACCGCAAACACGCCGGCGGCGACATACAGGGAGGCCTGGAGCCCCTGGTCGGCGGCGACCAGGCTCAGGACCACCGGCCCCAGGATGAAGCCGAGGTCGCCCAGGGTCCGGTAGACGCCCATGGCCAGGGGATACAGGTCGGCCGAAACGATGTCCATCAGGTACACGTTGCGGGCCGGTCCCCCGAATCCGGCGGTGAAGCCCCAAAAGATCGACGCCAGCAAAAAGGTCGGCAGGGAATCGCTGAAACTGTAGAAAACCAAGGCCAGGGCGGACAGGAACCCCCCCAAGACCACCAGTTTCCCGGCGCCCATCCGGTCGGTGAGGTGGCCGGAAAAGTAAAGCGTGACCAGGGTCGCGACGGTCCCCAGGCTCAAGGCCAAGCCGATGTAAGTGGCCGACAGTCCCAGAACTTCTTTCCCCAGGAGGGGAATGATCAGGCGGCGGACGGAGATCCGCCCGAAGAAGAAGGCGAAGGCCATCAGGCTGACCAACAGGAAGCTCGGGTCGAAGAGGAATCCACCCCGGAGGCTGAGCCTTCGTCTCTCCCCTGCGTCCACCGATCTTGGCGGCACCCGGCGGGACGGCAGGGGCAGGCGCACAAGCACGACCAGCACCCAGATTAAGGCCAGGAAGGTCGCCGCCGCGTAGCCCCAGTAAACGAACCGATAACCGGCGGCATCGGCCAACAGCCCCCCCACGAAAGGAGCCAGACCGGTGGCCCCCCGCCGCACCCCCTGGTAAAGGCTCATGATCCGACCCCGGTTTTCCCGGCCGGCCACGGCATCGGCCAGGATCACCAAGGAGGCGGTGTTGGCCAGGGCCGATCCGGTTCCCTCGAGGAAACGGGCCGGCAACAGCACCCAGAAGTTGGTGGCCGTGGCCGTCATGACCGCCGCCCCCAGGGTGAAAAGGGGAGCGACCAACAAAAGCCATCGCCGATCACAGCGGCCGGCCAGGTAGCCGGCGGGGAGGTCGAAGAAAACGCGACTGACCCCCAGGGCACCGACGATGCCCCCCACCATCGCCACCCCCGCGCCCAGGGTTTGGGCGTAGAGGGGCAACACCGGCGAAGTCATGCCGATCCCCAGGTCGATCAGCAAAAGCTCCACCAAGATCGCCGGGAGGGCGCCGTATCCCCCGTTCCGGCGCAAACCCATCACGATTCTGCTCCGCACAGGTAGTCCGCCAGAAACCGGGTGGCGAAAGCCGCAAATCCTCCCTCTTCGATGGCTTCCCCCGCCAGGCGCGCCAACCGGACCAGGAAAAAGAGGTTGTGGTAGGTGCAAAGGCGCAACCCCAGCATTTCGCGCGCCTTGAAAAGATGCCGCAGGTAGGCGCGGCTGTAGTCGCGGCACACCTGACAGGGGCAATCGCGGTCCAGGGGACCGAAATCAAGGGTATGCACGGCCCCCTTGATGTTCAACTTTCCGCGGGCGGTGAACACCGTTCCGTGGCGGGCCGCCCGCGCCGGGTGGACGCAGTCGAACAGGTCCACTCCCCGCCGGATGCCCTCCAGGAGATCGTCCGGCGTGCCGACACCCATCAGGTAACGGGGTTTTTCCACGGGCAGTTGGGCCACGGTGGCCGCGCAGATCTCCCAGGTCAACTCCTTGGGTTCGCCCACCGAAAGGCCGCCCAGGGCGTAGCCGGGGAGATCCAAAGCCCGCAATTCCGCCGCCGAGCGTTGCCGCAAATCCGGGTAGATTCCACCCTGGACGATGCCGAAGAGCATTTGGTCCGGACGCCGCTTGGCCCGCAGGCACCTTTCGGCCCACGCTCCGGTCCGCGCGACGGCCTCGGCCGCCTCCGCCCGGGAAGCCGGGTAGGAGATACATTCGTCGAAGGCCATGATCACGTCCGCCCCGAGACCTTCCTGGATATCCATGGCGCCCTCCGGGCTGAGGAAGTGGGCGGAACCGTCCAGGTGGGAACGAAAGTGGACTCCGTCCGCCGTAACTTTGCGCAAAGGCGCCAGGCTCAACACCTGGAAACCACCGCTGTCGGTCAGAATCGGTCCCGTCCAACCGGTGAAGGAGTGCAACCCCCCCGCCGCCGCCACCACCGCCGTCCCGGGGCGAAGGGACAGGTGGTAGGCGTTGGCCAGGATCATCCCGGCCCCCATTTCCCGCAGTTCACCCGGACTGAGGGACTTCACGCTCCCCTGGGTTCCCACGGGCATGAAGGCCGGGGTTTCCACCGCCCCGTGGGCGGTGTGGAGCGTCCCCCGGCGGGGACCGGCCGCTTCGCCGCGGTGGAGCGTAAAACCCAATGTCTCGCGCTTAAACAATTAGCATGGCGTCCCCCAAACTGTAAAAACGGTATTCCATGGCCACCGCCTCCCGGTAGGCCTCCAAGACCTCATCCAGCCCGGCGAAGGCCCCCACCAGGGCCAGGAGGGTCGAGCGCGGCAGGTGGAAATTGGTCAGCAGAACGTCCACGGCCCGGAAGCGGTATCCCGGCCGAAGAAACAACCGGGTCCAGCCCGCCCCCGCCTCCACCCTGCCGTCCTCCGTCGCACAGGTCTCCAGGGTTCTGACCGCCGTTGTTCCCACCGCCACGATCCGCCCCCCCGCCGCGCGGCACCCGTTGATGATTTCCGCCGCCGCGGGACTCAAAACGTAGGCTTCGGGATGCATCCGGTGCCCCTCCAGTTCCTCCGTCTGCACGGGGCGAAAGGTTCCCGCCCCCACGTGGAGGGTCACCGCCGTGCGCCGCACCCCGGCCGCCTCCAGTTCCGCCAGCAGTTCGTCCGTGAAGTGCAGGCCCGCCGTGGGAGCGGCCACCGAACCGTCCCGAGCGGCGTACACCGTCTGGTAGCGGGAGGGTTCCGCCAGACCGCCCCGGATATAGGGCGGCAGAGGCAAAGAGCCGTAACGGTTCAGGGCCGCCTCCACCCCGCCCGGCGCGGTCACCTTCACCCGGCGCATTCCGCCGGGCAGCCTTTCTCCGACCTCGACGACCAGTTCCCCGTCGCCCCAGGTGAGCACCGTCCCCGGCGCCACTCGCCGGCTGGGTCGCAGCATCGCTTCCCATATAGCACGGGAGCCGCCCCCGGCGGCGAACTGGGCGTCAGAGGTTTTAGTACGACCGCAAGGCGGTCGGTGGAGAGTGAAGCGGAGGGGTCCGATTTGATCTTTCGCGAAGCGAATAGAATCCCGGAGCTTCACTCCACGTTTGCCGGAGGTCTGTTCCTTGCCCTCGCCAACGGCGACGGGCGCATGTACGGAGGCGAAACCTTCCGCTATAGCACGGGAGCCGCCCCCGGCGGCGAACTGGGCGTCAGAGGTTTTAGTACGACCGCAAGGCGGTCGGTGGAGAGTGAAGCGGAGGGGTCCTCTTCGATCGTTCGCGAAGCGAA
>JAJZBP010000211.1 GCA_021798855.1 Bacillota bacterium | reverse complement strand
CAGTTCCCGGTGATCCTTGGCGTACTCCTCCAAGCGGACACCGGTGACCACGGCTTCCCAGGCCTGACGCACGCTCCGGGCGCCGGCCTCCGCGCCGTCGGGGTGAGCGTAGATACCCCCGCCGGAAAGGTGCAGGAAGTCGTAATGGCCGAACTTGCGGGCGTTCACCGGCGCCTTGCCGGCCCACTGCCCTCCCGAACTGACCGGCAACGCCGGCCCCAACCCGCAAAAATCCTCCCGGCAACAGCGGGAATCCATCAGCACTTCCGCGTCCGAGCCGGCGATCTTGCCGCCGACGGCCCCCACGTGGATTTGGTCCGCGCCGGCCAGGCGGTAGAGCTTGGTCATCACCGCCGAACTGATCCCCACCCACTGGCTCCGGGTGAAGGAGGCGTGGAAATCCCGGTGGAAGTGGATGGGAACCCTGGTGTGCTCGGCCAGCACGTGCACCGCTGAAAGGCCCGCCGTCAGGCCGTTGATCATCACGCAATTGCCGCCGTTCTCCACCACCACGTCGTGGAGATCCAGGATGCGGTCCACCTGGTCGGTGATGTTGAAGGCGTACATGGTCTTCTCTCCGGTCTCCTCCTCCGCCCGGCGCAGGGCCGCCGTCACCGCCCGCACCCGGTCCCGGACGGAGTTGTACTCCGTGTCGGCGATCAACTCGTCGTCCTTGATGAAGTCGAGGCCACCTTTCGCCCCCTGGTAGGCCAACTCGGCCAGGGACGCGGGAGAAAGGCCGACGCACGGCTTGATGATCGCTCCCACCAGCGGGCGACCGTGAACGCCCAGGATGCGGCGCGTCCCCTCGATCCCGAAGCGCGGTCCGGGGAACGCCTTGGCGAAGGACGCCGGAAAGTGGAGATCCAGCAGTTTGACCGCCGTGAAGACGGCCATTTCATAAAGGTTGCCGGCCACCGCGGTCAGCAGATTCGGCAACTTGGGGCCGAAGTTCAATGTCGGAAAGGCGATCTGCAGCACCGCCGCGTTGAAACGGTCCACCTCCTCCGTCCTTAGTGACGTGGGCAGGTGGGATTTGAACACTTCCAGCGGCACGGGGTAGATCCCGACAACCTTGGCCCCGTGTTTCTCCCGCAGGTCGTCGTCCTCGTAGCCGACCCGCTGCCAGGTGCCCGAAGACTGTTCCGCCGCCAGAGCGTTGGCCGCCTCGTAAATCTCCATGGGGGTCTCCAGGTAATAGGTGGCAATGACGTGGTCGTCATCGGACACCGCCTCCGGAAAACGAAAAAAGTCTCGTTCGTATGATGCCAATTTTCGCCCTCGCTTTCTGCCTTTGGTGAACGACTGCCGTAAACAGGCCTCATGCCGGCACCGTTCTTCAGCCTAATATTCTCTTTTCGCCCGGCTTTCCCCTGCGCACGGTTTGCGTCAACCGTCCGAACGCGGGATAAACTAATAAAAATCCGGAATCGCTCGGACGTGGAGGTAATGATCGAACATGAGCAAGGCTGCGGCAGCCACGACCACACCCGCCGGCAAGATCATCGAAGTGAAGACCTGCGACATCTGCCAGAAGGTGGTCAGCAAAAAGAAACTGCAACTGTTCTGCGACCTATTCCTCTGCCGGGACTGCTACCGGCGTTACGGCTATAATTAGCACGGCCGCGAAGCGCGTAAAATCCGGGGGATTGTCCCGCTCCCGGTCGGCGTTAATTGGCCGTCCAGGCCAGACCGTCGGTCGGTGATCGACTCGGTGCCCACCACCACGAAGGTTCCCCACCGAGGGCCACCCCACCGAGGTTCACGGCGTTCGCCCCTTGCAGAGGGCAGGGAAAGGTGAGTGGAAAATGGCGAGTAAAGGAGTTTCCTGAAAAAATATGGAATAGTTCCTATGGATCTGGCGAGTGCGCCGGGATAAAGACGGCGACAACTCTAGCCTTCGGTCAGATCGGCCAGCCTGTCTTTGAGCCGATAGCTGAACCCGTTGATGTTGACGGTGATGGAATGGTGCAGAAGCCTGTCCAAGAGGGCGCTTGCCAGGATCTGGTCGCCGAACAGTTGGCCCCATTGGCTGTAGCCCACGTTGGAGGTCACGATCATCACTCCCCGCTCGTACCGCTCCGAAACCAGGCGGAAGAGATTGGCCACGTCCACGTCGTCCATGGGCAAAAAGCCCAGTTCGTCCACGATCAACAGGTCCGGCCTGGTGTAGCTCCGTAGCTTGCCGGCCAAAAGGTTGGTTCTGTGGGCCAGGCGCAGGGAGGCGACCAACTCTTGGGCAGTGACGAACAGGACCGTTCTCCCCCGCGACAGGGACTCCATGCCGATGGCCACGGCCAGGTGGGTTTTGCCGACTCCGGGCGGCCCGATGAAAACCACGTTCTCCTTCCGGTCCAGGAAGGAGAGTCCCGCAAGCTCCCGGATCTGCCCCTCGTCAATGGAGGGCTGGTAGCCGAAGTCGAAATCCGCCAGGGTCTTGGGGGCCGGAAAGCGAGCCAGCCGCAGGTGCCTCTGGAAAAAACCCCGCTCCCGCTGCTCAAGTTCCGCGGCCAGAAGACCGTGCAGAAAAGCCGGATGGCTGGCCTTCCGGCGGGCCGCCTCGCCGGCGTGGTCGGCGACGACCTCCGCCGCCTGCTGTAAACCCAATTTCCGCAACCCCCCCTCAGTCTCGCGCAGAAGCTTCGCCTCGGAGAGGCCGACCGGCTCCCCGGTTGCCATTCCCCTTTTTCCCTCCCCTTCTTCCTCCTGCAGCAGTTTCACCAGCATCTTCGTTCACCCTTCCTTTCGTCGGAGGCGGCGCCTCAGCGCCGCCGTTGCGTTCCCACGTCCGCCTCCGCCAACGTCTCGGCTCCCGATTCCGGGTAGAGGAAGTCCAACCCGCATTGCAGGTTCCAGAGCCACTCGAAAGCCCGGCGCACGTCCGGCTGCCGGATGATGGAACCGTGCTGAGGCAGAAGTGCCCGGATGGTCCCCACCTTCTCCTCCAGGGAGTTGAGGAAGCCCCGGATGGCCTTATTGCAGGCCATGTAGTCCACGTGGAAGACCTCCATCAGGAGGAAGTGGGCCTCCAGATCCTCCACGAAAAGGCTCCACTCGTCGCTGATGGCCGCGAAGATGTCTCCGCTGAACAAAAAGCGCGACTCCGGATCGTAGGTGATGAAGGCCCCCGGAAAGTGGAGGAATGGGGCGGGGACGAAGACCAGGTCGCAGCCGGGAACCTCGCCCGAATCCACGTGGGTGAACTTACCCCGGAATCCGTAGTGGGGCAGGAGCACGGCGGTCCGGGAAGTGGTCAGGACGCTGAGGCCCGGATTGTATTGGGCCCACAGGGGGATGGACGCACACAGGTCGGGGTCCTGGTGGTGGACGACCAGGTGGGTGACGGCAGTCGGATCCATCACCTTTTCTACCCGCGTCACCACCTGGGGAAAGTTGAACCTCCCTCCGGGATCGATCAGGTAGTTGTGGCCGCCCCGCATCACCAGGTAGGCATTGCAGCGGAAGGCGGTGTGTTCCTCGCTTCCCACCCAGTAAATCTTCCCCAGGCCGTTCTCATGCAGGAGCACCGGACGGTTCAGGTCCACGTCGTTGCCCAGTCGCTCGATCAAAACGTTCTCCTCCGTTCTCGCTGTGCTTTTTTCCACCAACCCTTCCGGAACCGGCTTTTGCCCGACCGCGGTTTCGTTTTTCGGAAGGAAAACCTCCTCCTTCCCCGCGTCCGCCCGGAGCGGCCCGACGACTTGCGGGCCTTCACCCCGGCCAAGGGCCTTCCGCCCGGCGCTCCGCCTGCCCACCCGGGCGGCGCAACTCGCGCCCAAGAGGGCCGCCACCAGGGCGCCCTCGCCCAACTCTCCCAAGGCGACGTAGTTGGGCGGGTAATGTTCGTAGACCAAGTAGCCCACCCCTCCGGCCCCGGCCAGGACCAGCAGGATAGATCGGAA
>JAJZBP010000210.1 GCA_021798855.1 Bacillota bacterium | reverse complement strand
CCGCCTACCCCTGGGTATGCGCCTTCAGGTGGCCGGCGCCTATTTCGGACTGATCCTCTTGGCCGGTTGGGGACTTGCCCTGGCTACGACACCTGGTCCCATCGGCTAACATTGTAAACCGACTCGACAAGACTCCTCCCGACGGTTGACAACCGACCGGGCAGGGGCTTATGATTATCGTGTCACGAAACTAATAAACGTAGCACGCAACGAGGACGGCACATGGAGGAAAAAGAAAACGACCTGATTCGGTTCGGAGTTTCCATGGAGAGGAAACTCTTGTGTCGATTTGACCGTTGGCTGACGCAGGCCGGTTATCCAAACCGTTCGGAAGCCATCCGAGCCTTGGTGCGAGACTCCCTGGTCGAAGCTGCCTGGTTTGAGGATGACCTGGAGATGACCGGAACCATCACTCTGGTTTACGATCATCACCAGCGCGATTTGGACAGTTGGCTAACCCAGGTGCAGCACCAGTGGGAGGGGACCATCCTAGCCACCACCCATATTCACCTGGATCACCACAACTGCCTGGAAGTGCTGATCATCAGGGGAAAACCGCTAGACATCCGTAGCCTTTACGGAACTGTCCGTGGGGCCAAGGGAGTCAAACATGGTCAGTTGGCCCTTTCGACCACAGGAGAAGGATTGCCCTGAGACCGGTATGGGGGGAGGGATGGGGATGAATAAGGGCGTTCGGCTGAAAACCGCCGTGTTGTTCGGCTTATTGGGGATGGCGAACGTTGCCGCTTGGGTGATTCTCCTCGGCCTGTCTCACCGTTACGGTTTTCTTTTCCCGTTGGGGGTTCTGGCCTACGTCTTCGGGCTGCGCCACGCGGCCGACGCCGACCATATCGCCGCCATCGACAACACGACCCGCAAGCTGATGAACGACGGCCAACGGCCCTTTGGAATCGGGCTTTTTTTCTCTTTGGGCCACTCAACCATCGTGTTCCTGTTGGCCACCGGCCTGGCCCTGGCCACCCACACCGTCAAAGTAGGCCTTCCTCAATTATCGGCTGTCGGGGGAATTCTGGGAACAAGCATCTCGGCAGCCTTCCTCTATTTGATCGCTCTTGTGAACCTTGTTGTTCTGCGAGACATCCACCAGGCTTTCCGAGAGATACGCGGTACCAACCTGACCAGGGAACGGATCTTGGAATTGGAAGAAGCCCTCCTCAGGAGGGGATTGATGAACCGACTGTTGGGTCGGGCCTACAGGTCCATCCGCTCCAGTTGGCAAATGTATCCCGTTGGCGTCCTATTCGGCTTGGGCTTTGACACGGCCTCCGAAGTGACCCTGTTGGGGCTTTCCGCCTTCGCCGCCGGCAGAAGCCTGCCGGTGGCGGCGGTGCTTGTCCTACCCCTCATGTTTGCCACCGGAATGAGCTTGGTGGATACCCTGGATGGAGTCCTGATGCAATATGCTTACGGTTGGGCCTTCCTGAACCCGGTCCGTAAAGTTTTCTACAACCTGAGCATCACCGCGGTATCCGTGCTGATCGCCCTGGGGATCGGGAGCATCGAATGGCTGCAGGTCATCGGGAATGAGTTGGCTTTCAAGGGCTCTTTCTGGGGCTTCCTGCAGACCCTGAATTTTTCGACCATGGGCTACTTCGTCATCGCTCTACTTCTGGTCAGTTGGGGAGCCGCCGTCGTCATTTATCGCCTCAAGGGGTATGAGAAACCCGTGGTCGGAGAGGAGCTGGGTTGATCTTCGACGGAATCCGCCAGAGATAAGCCTGCCCGGTCCGGACGGCGGCCGGACCGTAAAGGGATGTGATGGCCTCTTTTAGCGCAGGGGGAATTTTGCTCACGCCATGGGATAAGGGGAAGAACACAAGTCTCCGGACCTGGAGACCGGGAAGAGAATCCAGCAAAATTCGGCGGGCCGCAGCAAATGACGGCGTCACACCGGGGTTCGGACAGTGAGGTACGGCGGTTTTCCCCAAAAGACAGGCCAGTCTGGTAAGCCGTCCGGTCTGAAGACGGCTGTTGGAGTTGTGCCCGTATACATTGGCCACCGGGAAAGCGTACCCTCCCTGAGCCAGGGAAACCATGGTCTGGGGGAAATCGGAGGTCAGGATATAGGTTGGCTGTCCCCGTAGCAATGCGTACATACTTCCCCCGGGCGCAATGGCGGCACCGGCGCCAGGGGAACCGGAATAGGTGAAGGGAAGAGCCGGAAACCATGTGGCGATGACCACGAGCAGGCTTCCCAGAGCGAGCACGGGCGCAAGCCTCCTGTATGAGGTCTGAAGGTATGCCTCAACGGCCACAATTACGGCGATCACCGTGCCAAGATCAACAAAGAACATCAGACGACAAGGCAAAATGTCGTAAAACCCGGGGGTGACCTCGAATACCAGCCAGGGTAGGGGGATTTTGGTGTCGTAGCCACCAAAATGAAGGAATGGTCCCAGGGAAAGCAGACAGAGGATCAGACCGGCCAGGAATAGGGCCTTGACGATCCTCCGTTGCCGAAGTTGGAACAAAGCCCAGACGAGCAGGGCAATCGCCGGAAAGCCAAGGTATCCGTCGTTCTCGCCCAAGTTGCCGGTGAATCGCCGAGCGATCGCTTCGGTCCCCCGGTTGGACAGGGCCAACACCCTGGTCGGAACCACAAAGTTCAACAGATCGGTGACGAAGGTGTTGCCCGGCTGCAACCAACCCGTTGGCCGATAAGGTCCGAAAAATAGTTCATAGAAGCCGGGTGCCATGAGGAAGAAGGCGACGGTTACCGCAGGGAGCCAAAGGGCGCGGGGCAAGCCGGATGCCCACCGACGTAATTCGAATGGGCACAGCACCAAACACAAAAAAATTCCCAGCACGGCCACCAGCCCGAAAATGGCCAATACCTCCAGTGAAGTGTAAAACTGCACGGCCACCAACAAGCCGATCAATCCGCCGAAGATCGCCGGGCGTTTGATGGGAGTCCGAATGGAAGACACCAGCATGTACACCAGTCCAAGGATCGCGCCGGTGGTGGTAAGGATGATGTGACCACCCAGTGTTTGGGCCGTGCCGTAGGGTGTCAACCCGATCAACACCGCACCGGCTTGGGCCAACCAGGCGCGAACCCCCAACCGCCGAAGGATCAATTCTCCAAGGACGAAGGCGGCACCCAAGTTCAAGACGGAGAGAAAATTGTAGGTAAACACCAGATTGAAGAGGTGGCTCAGCGGTCCCAAGAGAACGGCCGGCGCCAGCAGTGAAGTGTTCCACATGAGGTTCAAGCCAGACGGATAATTGAAGACGCCGGTGGTCAACAACGGGTTGATGCCCGCAATTGCGGCGTGCCAAAACCAACCCAAGTACCACATGTATTGTTCCGAATCGCCGCGCCAGCCGATGAACAGGGTGAACGGGTGACGCAACACACGGCCGAAAATAATAAGAATTAAAGCGGAATAAAGAAAAAAAGAGACGGCCGGTGCCGTCCACCGCTTAATGTTTATATCCGGCAACCTCCCTGATTAACGGATCTGGGGAAAAGGCCCGGCACACTTACATTGTTGCCTTGTGGTGGTTGAGAACGGCCTGCGGTTCTCGTCCGAACCGGGAGCAGGAGCCCCCCTCCCGTTCACCAAAAGCGGCGGTCCCCCCTTCCGCTTGGCATCTGGACATTCCACCGCGCACATTAGCGGTACGCCGCCGCAGGCCTGTAGCCGCGCTTGCGTGGTCCGCTCGGCCGATGAGCGGTGCCACCATTCAGGGGAGGAAGGGTTCCTTATAGGTACACCCTTCTGGGGAAGGGGGAACACCAGTCTGGCCAGATGCCGGCTTTTACGATGCGTGAAGATTTACTCACCAGATCCCTAGGGGTCTGGTGAAAAAGGCCCATCTGCGTTGTTGCCTTCGTCGCTCGTTGCTCGACGTACCCCGGAGTACGCCTCACGCCTCACTTCCTTGGCGCCTAGCATCTGGACCTTT
>JAJZBP010000209.1 GCA_021798855.1 Bacillota bacterium | reverse complement strand
ATCTTGACGGAAGCGGCGGAATTGGGCTTCGGCTTTAAAGTGGGAGCCGAGCCGGAGTTCTTTCTCTTCCGCCTCGACGAGGCGGGTAAACCGAGCACGATCACCCATGACCAGGCCGGCTATTTCGATCTGTCCCCCCTGGACCAAGGAGAGGAAGCCAGGAGGGACATGGTGTTGAACCTGCGGGAAATGGGCATTCCCATCAGTTCCTCCCACCATGAGGTGGCCGTCGGCCAACACGAGATCGACATCCACTATACCGAGGCCATTACCACCGCCGACAACATCGCCACCTATCGGTTCGTGGTCCGCACCGTGGCCAAGAGTCATGGGTTGCACGCCACATTCATGCCCAAGCCGATCTTTGGCTACAACGGGTCCGGGATGCACCTGCACCAATCCCTATTCCAGGGAACGCAAAACGCCTTCTGGGATCCCGACGAAAAATCGGAACTGAGCCGGGTTGCCCTATCCTATGTGGCCGGCATCCTGCTCCATGCCCGCGGTTTCGCCGCGATCACCAATCCCCTGATCAACTCCTACAAACGCTTGGTGCCGGGTTATGAAGCGCCGATTTACATAGCCTGGTCCGAGCGCAACCGCAGTCCGCTGGTGCGGATACCGGCCAAAAGAGGCGCGGAAACGCGTTTGGAATTGCGCAGTCCCGATCCGGCGGCCAACCCCTACCTGGCCTTGGCCGTGACCCTGAAGGCTGGCTTGGATGGAATCAGAAGGAAACTGGCCCCGCCCCCCCAGGTGGATTGGGACATCTCCCGCATGTCCGCCAAGGATAGAGCCGAACACGGCATCGAACAGTTGCCCAGGAGTTTGGGTGAGGCCATGGATGCCTTCGCCAAGGACCAGGTGGTCCGGGAAGCGCTGGGAGAGCATATTTTTCGGCATTTCCTGGAGGCCAAGCAGATCGAGTGGGAGGTTTACCGCAAGCAGGTTCACCCCTGGGAAGTGCAACAATACCTGAATATTTACTGATTTAGTTCGCAAACCATAACGCGGATGTGATTACGGTCACCGTGAAAAAACCATTGCCGCCTTACAATTCCCTCAAGGAGGGTGTCCGACGGCTCGCCCGATGGTTCGGCTAAAGGCGGGTTGTCCTGGGTACCCTGGGGTTTGGATCGTCAAAGGGAAAGAGGAGGATGAAAATGAGTCAAGTGAGTGAAGCCATCAGCCGGCACCACCGCAGGCTTCAAGACGAACTGCGCAAGTTGGTGGACAACGTCCTGGCCGGCGGAACGGCAAGAGAGCGGGCGGCCGGAGAATTGACCGCTTTTTTGCAGGGAGAATTGCTTGATCATGCCACGGGCGAGGAAAAGCACCTTTACCCGGCGGTGGACCCACTGGTGGCCACGCACGCGCGGGCCACGGACACCATGCGGATCGACCATGAATTCATTCACGATTACATCAAGAAGATCGCCGACGCGGCCAAAGCGGCGACCGCGGCCGATCCGGGGGCCGGTTCCGGCGGAGCCGGCGTCGCCTCGGAACGGTTGCGTGACCTGATCCTCAAATTCGAGGCCATCTTCGAAATGCACCTGGAGAAAGAGGAGCGGGTGTACCTGCCCCTGTTCGGGAAGCACCTGACGGAGGAGGAACAAAAGCGGGTCCTGGACCGGATGCACGAAAAACCGGAAACCGCGGCCGGTGGGGGCGCGGGCGGGAAAGTCGTGGACGTGCGCGATCTGCCGCCGGGCAGGCGCCATCCCCTGATTTTTGCGGCGTTGAATGACCTCGCGCCCGGGGAAAGTTTCGTCTTGGTCAACGACCACGACCCGCGGCCGCTCTATTATCAAATGCAGGCCGAGCAGGTCGGCGGTTTCACCTGGCATTACCTGGAGGAAGGGCCGGAGGTGTGGCGGGTAACCATCGGCAAGGAACGATGAACTTACACCGGCTCAACGTCATCCTCTTGGCTTTGGGCCTTCTCGCTCTGCTGGCCGGAATGTGGGCAGGGTTGGTGCGGATCGGCTGGGATTGGCCGGCTTTGATCCCGGAATTCTTCGCAGCCCACGGTCCGCTGATGGTGGGGGGCTTTCTGGGAACCCTGATCGGCCTCGAACGGGCCGTGGCCCTGGGCCGGCCCTGGGCCTATATCGGACCGGCGGCGGCGGGGCTGTCCGTACCGGCCCTCCTCGTCGGGGCGCCCTGGCCGGTGGTGCCCATTCTCCTTCTCCTCGGAAGCATCGGGATCGGCGTGGATTTCTTCGCCCTGGTGGTCATTTACCCATCCTGGTCCGGTTGGACCATGGGCTTGGGGGCTCTGTGCTGGGTCGTGGGGAACGTCGTCTGGCTGGCCGAAAGGTCGGTGCCGGCTGCCGTCTTTTGGTGGATTGGCTTTCTGGTGCTGACCATCGCCGGGGAACGTCTGGAACTTAACCGATCCAGCGGGCTGACCGGGTGGAGTCGCCTGCTTTTTGGCTTGGCGGCCGGCGTCCTGTTGGTCGGCCTGCTGTTTTGCCTGCCCGGAGGGAATCTGGTCCTGGGCATGCGCGTGAGCGGCGTGGGCCTGTCGGCGATGGCGGTTTGGCTCCTGGTGTACGACATGGCCAGATCGACGGTGCGCCAGCGCGGACTCACCCGGTTCGTGGCCGCCAGCCTCCTGCTCGGCTTCGTCTGGTTGGGAACAAGCGGCATCCTGGCCTTCGCCTATGCCGGACAACTGTTCGGCTTCGGCTATGATGCCATCTTGCACTCCCTGTTCCTCGGCTTCGCCGTGACCATGATCTTCGCCCACGCTCCCGTCATTTTCCCGGGAATCACCGGCCAAGCCGTGCCCTTTCGCCCATCGTTTTATTCTTACCTGATCCTGTTGCACCTCGCCCTGATCCTGCGGATCGGGTCCGACGTGGCGCAATGGCATACCGGCCAGATGTGGGGGGGCCTCGGCAACGCCACCGCTTTACTATTGTTCGTGGTCAGCATCGTGATGGCCGTCCGGGCGGGACGGGCCGGCGGACGAAGTAGCGAGGTCGCTACTCCAGGCTGAAGCTGAAGGCTCCCAGTGTGGTCAGGATCAGGGAAACCAGCAACATGACCCCGGCATCGAACCCCAGGCCCCAGCGGATGAGGCCGGCGTGGCGGCCCAGGCTCACCAAGGACGTCTGGAGGCCGCCGGGAAGCTTCACCATCGTGCCGGAGAAGACCACGTTGCGCAGGCCGTCCACCCCGTAGGTGAGCGGATCGATGTACATCAAGGTCTTCATCCAGGACGGAGCCGAGTTGACGGGGAACAGCCCGCCGCTCAGGAAAAAGAGGGGCATCACCAGGAAGTTCATGACCATTTGGAAGCCCTGCATGGAGTCCATCCGGGCGGCGAAGACCACCCCCAGGCTGGTCATGGCCAAACTCGTCAGAAAGGCCAAAGCGAGCACCTCCAACACCATCGGTGGGGTCAGGGTGACTCCGACGAAGGGGGCCAGAGCGATCAGGATGATGGACTGGAGGACAGCCACCGTTGCTCCGCCCAGGCTCTTGCCGACGGCCACGGCCCAACGGGGGACGGGGGCGACCAGCACCTCCTTGAGGAAACCGAACTCCCGGTCCCAAATGATCGACATGGCCGAGAAGATGGACGTAAAAAGGGTGCTCATGCCGATGATGCCGGGATACATGAACCTGAGGTAATTGATCCCGCCGGGGGCGTGGTTCAAGCTCAGGCCGCTGCTGATCCCCACGCCGACGATCAACAGGTAAAGCAGGGGCTGGCCAATCATGCCGACGATCCGGCTCCGCTCCCGGATGAAGGTCGTCAGGTCCCGCAACCAGATGGTGTAAACGACGTTCAAATGATTCATTCTTTAGTGCCTCCCGCCCCACATTTTTCGCTGCTGCCGCATCCGGTCCAGGTTCGAACCGGCCTCCTCGCGGATGGCCCGTCCGGTAAGCCGAAGGAAGACGTCGTCGAGGCTTGGCTC
>JAJZBP010000208.1 GCA_021798855.1 Bacillota bacterium | reverse complement strand
GCCAGAAGCACGAAACAAGACGCCGGCGGGGGTTCCTCCAACGTCTTGAGCAAAGCGGCGGCCGCCTCGTTGGTCAACCGGTCGACTCCCGCCATCAGCACCACTCGAAACGGTCCTTCCCGCACTCCCCCGCTCAATTCCTTCTGCAGCCCGCGGATCTGTTCCAGCTTCAAGCTTGCTGAGCCGGTCCCTTCAGGACGGACCACATGGAAATCGGGATGGGCGCCGGCCGCCGTCCGCCGGCAAACCGAACAGTCTCCGCAGGGTTCTTCACCCGGTGCGGGACAGTTCAACGCTTGGGCCAAGGCCGCCCCGGCCATTTCCCCGGCCATCGTCCCGTTGCCCTCCTCCGGCCCCACCAGCAGGTAGGCATGGCTCAGTCTGCCTTGCCGGGCCTGACGCCAAAACCGGCGAAGGTGATCCTGCCCCGTCGTTCCCCACTCCCAACTCATCGGACGTCCCTCCCGGCGCGCAGCCTTTTGGGTTCTTGTCTATCCGGCCCGCAACTCCCGTTGCTTGGTTTTCCGCTCGGTCACGAATAGAGATCCAACAGCAATCCACGGATGGCATCCACCCGTGCCAAAATTTCCAATCGGGCGGCCTCTCCCTCCCGCAGCTTCTCCGCCAATTCCGCCAACTGCCGGTTGACCTCCCTCACCACCAAGTAGAGTTTGGACCTCCCCGTCCGGTCCTGAGTCACCTGTTTGTCCAAGATGAAGGCCCCGGAAGAAACCACCTCCAGGAAACACCCCACCGCCTCCTTATAGGCGGTGAGATCGTCCCAACTCAGGGAAATTCCCAGCCGTTCACCCAAGTCCACCACCTGCCGCAGGGTGGCTTCCATCACCTGCCGGTCAAAGCCGGTGGCCCCCCCCCCGGTCCCCCTGTGGCGTCCCCGGAGCGCCGGGGCGGTTTGAGACCGCTTCGCCCCCGCCGCCTTACTGATCCTCATGCCGACACCTCACCCGTCCGAAAGCCAAGTGCCCACCCAACGACGCCCGGATGCACCTTTTCCGAATCGACATCGGACTCCAGCGCTTTGCTCCCCTCCGGCCGTGCAATGAGGATTCCGGCTTCGGCAGCCTTCTCCGCCCTGCCGCCGTTCTCCAGGGCGATGCCCATTTCAGGCGCACACCTCCAACCATCCCGGTTTCCTGATCCCCTGCAGGCCGCTTCCCACTGCTCGCACCTGCCGCAGGTAACTCAGAGCCCCCATGGTGATCTCCTCACCAGGCCAGAAGATCGGTATGCCCGGTGGATAGGAAACCACCGCCACGGCGGCGATCTCACCCACCCCTTCCCCCTCCGGAACCAGGCGGGACGGAGTCAAGGATGCCGCTTGGGGCGAAAGCCTCGCCGGTGGAAGCCCCGGCCAGGACGGAAGCCGTTCGGCGTCGACAACCCCCTCCTTTGAATTCCTTACCCCGGCAACCAGCCCGCGCAGGGCTTTCAGGAACCTGCTCCCCTCCCTCCGGGTATCGGATGGCGAAAAGACTCCAATAAGATGGCGGAAAGAAGCGTACTCCACCTGCACACCGTGGACGCGGCGCAATCGCCGGGCGGCCTCCACGCCCGTCATCCCGAGGCCCCCCACATCAAGGCACAGGCGGCTTTCATCGAGGCGACCCACTTCACCCGGAAGGTCTCCGGCCCCAAGACACCTTATCCCCCCAAGGCCTGCTATTTTCCGCCGCACCTCCCGGACCATTCCGACAAGTTCCGCCGCCCGAACCGTTCCTTCGGTGGCCAACCAGGATCGGGCCGCATCCAGGGAAGCAAGCAACAGGTAGGAAGGACTTGAGGTTTGCAACAAAGCGAGGTTGCGGGCCACCCGCCCGGATTCAACCCTGGTTCCCTGCAGGCACAGGATGGCGGCTTGAGTCAGGGCGCCACCCGTCTTATGCATTCCCTTGACGCAGGCGTCAGCCCCGAGGCTCAGGGCGGACGGCGGCAAATCCGGATGCAGGCCGAAGTGGCTGCCGTGCGCTTCGTCCACCAAAAGGATCATACCGCGTTGGTGAACCATCGCTCCGATCTCGGCAAGGGCCGGGGTGACCCCGTGGTAATCGGGATGGACCATCCAGACGGCCACCGCTTGGGGATGGCTGTTCAAGGCCGCCGCCACCTCATCCGCATTCGGGGGCAGGACGAACGGCCATCCCGGCGCTTCCCGAACGGGGAGAAAGACCGGAATCGCGCCGGCCAGAATCACTCCAGCCAAGACCGCCCGGTGGACGTTGCGCGGCATGATGACTTCCTCACCCGGACGGACGGTGGCCAAGCACAGGGCCTGAATGCCGGCCGTGCAACCATTCACCAGAAAGAACGCCCGATCGGAGCCGAAGAAATCCGCCGCCAGATCCTGCGCTTGGGCGATCACCCCCGCCGGCGACCCCAGGTCATCCAACCCGGGAACCTCCGTAAGGTCCAGGGAAGGACGGATGATTTCCCGCAGGAAGGAGGTGCCACGCCCCCCCTTGTGTCCCGGAATATGCAACCGCAAAGGACTCTCGGCGCGGTAGGCCAAAAGCGCTTCGACCATCGGCCGACGGCTCTGGTCGCAATCCACGCAGCCACCTCCTTGTCCGGCCTCGACGGTGGGGAGGATGATCGAGAGATCCGGTGAAAAAGGCACAGCTTACCGGCATTGTCCCCCGCCGGTGGTTGAGAACGGCAGACCGTTCTCAACCACCGGCAGCCTGTTCTTCCCGCCCCCTCCAGGCTTAGGATTGGGTTCCGTAATCTTCCGAGGCACAAAACACCGAATCAATGCCACATTGACGTTGTTCCATCTGAATCGTCGTGTGGTGAATGCCGAACTCTTCCGCCAGGAGTTCGCGCACGTTCTCCAAAATCCGCTCGCTGTCGGAGAGTTTTTGGTCATCCACCAGGATATGGGCCGACAGGGCGGTGAATTTGCTCCCCAGGCTCCAGACATGGAGATCGTGGATGTCCTGAACCCCGGTCAAGCCCATAACCCGCCGGATCAATTCGTTCAGGTTCAACCCCCTGGGAACACCTTCCAAAAGGATGTTGACGCTGGCCCCCAGCACCTGGCAAGCTCCCCAAGCGATGAAACCAGCCAAAAGGAGACTCAGAATCGGATCGATGGCGCGCCAACCGGTCGCCGCCACGGCGATGGCCGCCAGGATTACCGCCAAGCCCGCCGCCACATCGCCGAAGACGTGAACCACGGCGCTGCGGATATTCAAATCGCCGTCGTCGTCGCGCAAACCGAAGCCGATAATCAAGTTGATGACCACTCCCACGGCGGCCGCCGCGAGCATGATTAGCGGCTGAACCGCCTGGGGATGCTGGAAACGATGCCACGCCGCCCAAGCCAAGCCGACCACCACGGCGATGAGGGTAACGGCATTGAAGAGGGCCACCATGATCCCCACTCTGTGGTGGCCGAAAGTGCGCTGGGAAGTGGGCGGACGCGCCGCCAGCCTGATGGCATACCAGGTTAGAGCCAAGGCAAACAAGTCGGTGAGGACGTGTCCCGCGTCTCCCAACAGGGCCAGGCTGTTGGCCAACACCCCCCCGATCACTTCCACCACCAGGATGACCATGGTCAGGAAAATGGCCAATTGCAACCTGCCTTGGGCAATCCCATGGCCGTGTCCGGTCCCGGTTGGGTGATCGGACAGGCGGGTGCGTCTCCCGTCGTGTTCAGAACCATGCCCAACCCCGCCGTCGTCGCCGCATTCAAGCCTTTGCCCAACGATCGGTTCATTTTCGTCAAGGCTGACCTTTTCGTTTCTCATCCTTATGACCCTTCGACGAAGGCTACGCAACATCCTGCCTTCCTCCGGTAGTCTCCAACACCGGAGCCTTTCCGGCAGGATTTTACCCACCAATCGCGAAAAACTTTTTTCGCCCCCCCAATAACCATATCCCGTTGAATAGACAAAAGGGCGGTGACCGCGTGATCCTGGAAGGCATCCAC
>JAJZBP010000207.1 GCA_021798855.1 Bacillota bacterium | reverse complement strand
AAAGCGGACTTGGGGTGTCCGAACCGTCCTGCGCCAAGGCAATAGATGACAACCAAGGTTCATCGCCTGTTTAGAAATTCTTGCCTTTGGGCCCGTTAAAGTACTATAATTACTTGGGTATGTCTTGTTTTCGGGGTGTCGGAAAAGAAAGGAGACAATTGTTGGAATCAATAAAGACCATCGAGGGTTTTGCCGCCCTTGGGATCAGCAACAAAGTCCTGCGGGCTTTGGAAGAAATGGGCTTCGAGGAGCCTTCGCCGATTCAGCAACGCAGCATTCCGTTGATTTTGCAGGGCAAGGATGTGGCCGGACAGGCCCAAACGGGGACCGGGAAAACGGCCGCTTTCGGGGTCGGCATCGCCGAAGGGGTGGATCCCCACCTCCACCAGATTCAGGCCATCGTGCTCACGCCGACCCGGGAACTTTGCCTGCAGGTGTCCGGCGAGATGGCAAAAATTACTAAATACCAGGAGATCAAGGTTCTTCCGGTTTATGGCGGTCAGTTCATCGATCGGCAAATCCGGGCGTTGCAGCACGGAGTTCATGTGGTCATCGGCACTCCGGGCCGGGTGATGGACCACCTGCGGCGGGGAACGATCAACTTGGAGCAGGTGAAGATCGCCGTGCTGGACGAGGCCGACGAAATGTTGGACATGGGTTTCATTGAAGACATTGAATTCATCCTGAGCAAGATCTCCGGGGAAAGGCAAACGCTTTTGTTCTCGGCCACCATGCCGGAAGATATCCTGCGCTTGGCGCGCCGCCACCAGCGATCGCCCCAGTACATAACCATCAGCCCCGAGAAACTGGCGGCGCCCTCCATCAACCAGGTGTACTACGAGGTGCGGGAACAGGAGCGTTTGAGTGGGCTCTGCCGGGTGTTGGACATGGAGGATATCCAGCGGGCGATCATCTTCTGCCGCACCAAGAAGGGTTCCGACGAGGTGGCCGAGGCCCTGCAGGCCCGTGGCTACCTGGCCGAAGCCATCCACGGCGACCTTTCTCAGGTGCAGCGTAACAGGGTGATGAAGCGTTTCCGGGAGGGAAACATCGAACTGCTGGTGGCCACCGACGTGGCGGCCAGGGGTTTGGACATTGAGAACCTCACCCACGTGCTCAATTACGACCTGCCTCAGGATCCGGAGAGCTACGTCCACCGGATTGGGCGGACCGGGCGTGCGGGGAAGACGGGCGAGGCCATTTCCTTCATCAATTCGCGGGAGTGGAAGCAGATCAAGCTGATCGAGCGCACGGTGAAGGTGAGCATTCAACGGGTGGCCCTGCCCACGCTGGCCGATCTGGCCGAGAAACAGCAGGAGGAACTGAAGGGCAAGGTGGAGGGCGTCATCGCCGCCGGCGGCAACAGCCAATTCAAGGAGATGTCCGAGGAATTGCTGGCCCAATTCGACCCGGCGGAACTGGTGGCGGCCATTTTGCAAATCGCCTTTCCGGCGGACCGGGACAAGGAGCGCAAGCCGGTTGAATTCGGCGATACCGGCGCGGCCGAGGCCGGGATGGTGCGCCTGTTCGTCAATGCCGGCCGGGCGCAAAACGTGCAACCGGCGGACATCGTGCGTGCGGTGGCCGGCGGCACGGGAATTCCGGGGAGTCTCATCGGGGTGATCAACATCTATGACCGTTTTACCTTCGTGGAAGTGCCAAGTGACGTGGCGAGCAAGGTGCTTGAGTCCATGCGGGAAGCCACCATCAAGGGTCGCCCGATCAACGTGGAACCGGCCAGGGCCAGGGAGTAAGCGGGCCACGGGAGGCTCATGCAGAGGGCGGGCGGTGAAATAAAGTCGGGGGGAAGGGGGCGGCGAAATTAACGGCGCGGCTTCGCCGGCGGTCCCGTGAGGGTCTTTGTCGCCCTCAGCCTGCCTTCGCCGGCACTGGCCGGGGCGGGCGAAATTCAGGCGCGGTTGCGAAGGGAATACGGCGGGATCCGGTGGGTGGAGCCGAACCGGTTCCACATAACCCTGAGTTTCCTGGGTGAAGTTGAACGCAAGGATCTTTCCTGCCTGTCGACGGCGGTGCGGGAACTGGTCCGGGGCAGGGAAGCCCTGCGTCTGTCCTTCGGCGGAGTGGGTTTTTTTCCCGAACGGCGGCGGGCACGGATAATTTTCCTGGAGTTTGAAGAGGGAAGGGAGAAACTGGCGTCTCTCCTGCAGGCTTGCCGCCGCATCATGACGGCGGCAGGTTTCCTCCCGGCGGGGGGAGATCCTCGTCCCCACCTGACCCTGGGACGTTGTCGGTCGGAGAGGGATTTTGCTTCGGACGAGCTGCCGATCACAGCCGGTGACGCCTTTTTGGCGGAAGAGGTATGCCTTTACGAAAGTGTGCTCACCCCCCAGGGGCCGCATTACCGGCCGTTGGGCCGGGAAGTCCTGACCGGGAAAGCGGAAACTGAAGGAGGCAACGGGTTTGGCTGAGAAAGACAGGGCGCTGGATCTGGCCCTCACCCAAATCGAAAAACAGTTCGGCAAGGGATCGATCATGCGGCTGGGGGAAGTGAGCGGCCGCCTGCAGGTTGAGGTCATCCCCACCGGAGCCATCACGTTGGACGCCGCGCTGGTCGTCGGGGGCATCCCCAGGGGCCGGGTGACGGAAATATACGGTCCGGAGTCGAGCGGCAAGACCACGGTTGCCCTGCACGTCGTGGCCGAATCCCAACGGTCCGGGGGCACGGCGGCGTTCATTGACGCCGAACACGCCCTCGACCCGGAGTATGCCTCCAGGTTGGGAGTGGACATCGCCAACCTGTTGATTTCCCAGCCGGACACCGGGGAACAGGCTTTGGAGATCGCCGAAGCCTTGGTGCGCAGCGGCGCGGTGGACGTGGTGGTGGTGGACTCGGTGGCTGCCCTGGTGCCAAGGGCGGAAATCGAAGGGGAGATGGGCGACAGTTTCGTCGGGCTGCAGGCCAGGCTCATGTCGCAGGCCCTGCGTAAGTTGACCGGGGCCATCGCCAAGTCCAAGACAACCTGCATTTTCATCAACCAAATCCGGGAAAAAGTCGGGGTCATGTTCGGCAATCCCGAGGTGACCACGGGCGGGCGGGCGCTGAAATTTTATTCCACGGTGCGTCTTGAGGTGCGCAAAATGGACCAGATCAAGCAGGGGACGGAGATTGTCGGCAACCGGACCAAGGTGAAAGTGGTCAAGAACAAAGTGGCGCCACCCTTCCGCCAAGCCGAGTTCGACATCCTTTACGGTGAGGGAATTTCCCAGGAAGGTTGTTTCATCGATTTAGGCATCGACCTGAACCTGGTTCAAAAAAGCGGCGCCTGGTATTCGTACGGAGACCAACGCCTGGGTCAGGGGCGGGACAACGCCCGGGACTTTCTGAAAGATCATCCGGCCGTGTCCGGAGATTTGGAAACCAAGCTCAGGGAAGCCCTGCGCCTGGGATCGAAACCCGCGAGGGGACCACGGGCCGCCGAAGATCAGGCCTGATTCAACCGCACAAACCCGCAAGCCTGTTCGAATGCTACAATATATAGCGATCATGACGCGTGCCGGCAACTATATATAGCTGCTTTTGAATGGTGTCTGGGGCGAATCGGGCTTTTCGCGGTGCTATGTCCGCCCGGGGAAGTCTTCGGTTCGGATGGAGAGCGGTCGGTTGACGGCCGGTCGGCCAACGGCGAAAGTGGCTGAAAAGACCGAAAAGTTATAACCTTGACATCTTTTGCCCTTTAAAGTTACAATAAGGGCACAAAGGGCGCACTTTTTGCAGTATTCCCCACGGCGTGGCCGTTTATTTGGGGTGAGTAGCAGCAGGTGAAATGTCAAATAAGTTGGGTATAAATATTTAATACTTGCAACCATTGGTTGCTTGGATTATAATAAAAATGTCATGGAAAGAATATTTCCCCTCAATGAGGCGGCCAGGCTGCTTGGTGTGTCCACCAGCACCATTAGGTTTTGGGAAAAGCAAAAGAAAATTCGTTGCCTGCG
>JAJZBP010000007.1 GCA_021798855.1 Bacillota bacterium | reverse complement strand
CGGAAACGGAACCGAAAATGGGGCGGAAAAGGAATACCTGGCTGAAATCAATGCGATCCGGACGGCGGCGGCACGGGAACTGCTTGCCTTCGGAGAGCGGGTTGGCCGCGGGCGCAAATCCCTGACCGGGCGTGCCTGGGCCACGGCCGTCTTCCGCCTCCTGGAGGGCTTGGGAGTGGCGGAGCGGATGGAGAAATGGAATCGGTACTCGGCCACCGGTGATCGGTTCGGCTCCTCCGGTGTAGCCGAGTTTGGGGGTGCCGCCTCCGTCCCGGTTCCCGCCTCCGTCCCGGTTCCCGCCTCCGTCCCGGTTCCCGCCCCCGTTCCCGTTCCCGCCCCCGTTCCCGTCCCCGCCCCTGCCTCCGCCGAGGCTGCCGAGACCGACGCCCTGCTGTACGGCGCCCTGATCGATCTGTTGGACCAGGTGGCCGATAGTTTGCAAGAAACAACCTTTACCGCCGCCGGGTTCCTGCCGGTGTTGGAGGCCGGGTTGGAAGGGGTGCGCCTGGGCCTGGTGCCGCCCTCCCTGGACCAAGTCGAAATCGGTTCCCTGGAGCGGTCCCGTCGTCCCCAGGTCAAGGCCGCCTTCGTGCTCGGGGCCGCCGATGGTTTCTTCCCTCCGACCCCGGCGCAGGGCGTCGTCCTAGCCGAGGACGAACGCGAGCGCCTGCGCGCCGCCGGCCTGGAACTGGTCACCCGCCGGGAGGGCGTTCTCAACAACCGTTACCTGACCTACATCGCCCTCACCAGGGCCTCCCACCACCTGTGGCTCAGTCATCCCCGCAGCGACGGCGAAGGGCGGAGCCTCGTTCCCGCCGGCGTTTGGCGGGAGCGGTTTTGGGCCGAGCGGTTGGGGGTCGCTGCGCGACTCGCTGGAGATCCCGCCACCTCGCCCGAGGAGTCCGCCGACCGGCGAGAACTGGCGGCCGCCCTCGGATGTGCCTTGGCCAGGACAGTATCCCACCGGCCGCTGCCGGCAAAATGGGAAACGGTCCGCCGCCTACTGGAGGAAAGGAAGTCGTCGCCCCCGCCGTTTCCCGCGGTTTCGTCTACGCCGGCGGAACCGGAATTGGAAGTCAGCGCCGGCAGTCTGGAAGACTATGCCGCCTGCCCCTTTCGCTATTTTGCGGCCCACGTCCTGCGTCTGCGCCCACGCCTGAAGTATGAGTTGGAGCCGCCCCAATTGGGGATCTTCCTGCACGAGTGCCTGCGGCGGATGGTGGATGGGATGGCCGAACCGGGCGAATGGGAACGGTCCTGCAAAGAGGACGAACAGGGCCTATTGCGGGAATGCTTCTTTGGCCTGGAGGGTTCATTGCGGGGGGAAATCCTCCTCAGTCCGGGACGCCGGCGTTATCTCTTGGGAAGTTTGGAACGGATATTGACCAAATCGTGGGAAACCTTGGCCGAGGGCATGCGTCGCGGAGACTTCCGCCCGGCCTCCGCCGGAACCGAGGTCGCCTTCGGCGAAGCGCGGGGGCCGCTGCCCCACCTGTCCATTCCGCTCGCCGGCGGTGGCCGGTTGTTGGTGCGGGGGAAGATCGATCGGGTGGACGCCCTGCGGACCGCGGACGCAACGGTGTATTTCCGGATCGTCGATTACAAGAGCAGCCCCCGGGAACTTGACCTGGCGGAAATCTACCACGGTCTCTCCCTGCAACTCCCCCTCTACCTGCTGGCGGTGACCAGGGGAGGGACCGCCTGGTTGGGAGGGGAACCCAAGGCGGCGGGAGCGCTGTACTTCCCGGTGTTCGACCCCTGGCTGAAGTCGTCCGGCGTCGCCGCCGCTCCCAGCGACGAGGAGCGGTGGAAAATACGGCGGATGAAAGGAATCGTCCTGCGGGACGAACGGGTGGTGGAGGGAATGGAACGGGGGCTGACCGGGTCATCGGTTTTTCTGCCCGTTGGCCGCAAGCGGGACGCGTCTATCCGCGACGGTCAAGGGGTGGTATCCGCAACGGGGATGGACACCATCCTGCGGACCGCGGAGGGGACAGCCGCCCGTTTGGGTTTGGATATGGTGGAAGGGAAGGCCGAGGCCCGGCCGTTTCGTTTCGGGAAAAAGCGGGGTTGTGACTATTGCCGTTTCCGGGAGGTGTGCCATTTCGAAGCGATCGGTGGTCAACTTGGGACGAAGGAATGCTGCGTCACTTGTCTTCACCGGACGGCTTGCCACCTGGGTTCCGGTTGCCCCAACCGTTACCGCGACCTGCCGGCGCCACCCGCTTTGGATCAATGGGTGGGCGAAAGATGACGGCGCAGTGGACACCGGAACAAGAGGCCGCCATTCTTCACCGGGGGGGGAACCTGCTGGTGGCGGCGGCGGCCGGCTCGGGGAAGACCTCGGTGTTGGTTGAGCACATCCTGTGGCTGATCGACGACTGTCCCCGACCCGTGGACGTCGACAGCCTCCTGGTGGTGACGTTCACCCAGGCGGCGGCGGAGGAAATGCGCGACCGGCTGCGTCGCGCCCTTTGGCAAAGGGTGGCCGCCTCGGCGGGGGAGCGACGCGACAGGCTGCAAAGGCAAGCGGTCCTCCTGGATTTGGCCGACATCTCCACCCTCCACGCCTTTTGCCTGCGGCTCGTCCGTCCTCACTTTCACCGCCTCGGCCTGGATCCGGCCTTTCGCGTCCTGGACGAACACGAGGCGAATCTCCTGCGGGAAGACGCCATGGAGGAAACGCTGCTTGGGTATTACGATGACGAGGCCGGCGATCCTCTCTTTCCGGAACTGGTGGACGCCTATGGCGACGGGCGAGGTGACGATGGGCTCAAAAGAACCGTCCGCCGGGTGCATGACTTTTCCCGGAGTCTTGCCAAACCCGAGGAATGGCTGGAGCGGATGGCGGGAAGGTTCGGCGGTGACATTGTCCTGGAGGCGCAGGCTTGGTTTCCCGCGCTCAGGGACGGGGTCGGTCGCCTTTGGCAAGAAGCCATCGACTGTCTGCGGGAGGGGGAGGAGATGGCTCGCCTGCCCAACGGTCCGGCCGCTTACCTGGATGTGCTGACCGCCGAAAGGAGTGCGCTGGCCGGGGCGGCGGCCTTGCGGGGCGACTGGGGGCAGATGCGCCGGACTGTCCGCGGGATAACCTGGGTGGACCTGCCGCGGATCGGCGCCGCAGAAGGGGATACCGGGATCAAGGAGAGCGTCCAAGCGGCCCGGAACAGGGCCAAAAAGATCATCGGACAGCTGAGGGACGAAGTTTTTGCCCTGCCGGCGGCGGACCAATCGGACGAGATCCGCCGGCTTGGTCCGGGTGTAGACCTCTTGCGGCGGTTGGTCCGGGATTTCGACCTGGTTTACAGCCGCCTGAAACGGGAAAGGGGAGCGGTCGACTTTGCCGACTTGGAACACCTGACCTTGGAATTGCTGGGCGATGATGCCTCTCCCGTGATCTGCGCCGAAAAATACCGCGAAGTTCTGGTGGATGAATATCAGGACATCAACCAGATTCAAGAGACCATCCTGGCGCTCCTCAGCCGCTCGAACCGTTTTCTGGTCGGTGACGAAAAACAGGCCATTTATGGTTTTCGTTTGGCCGACTCCGGGATCTTCGAGGAAAAAAGAGCCCTCTATGCCGGGGGAAACGGCGGCACAGTCCTCGAACTGCGGGCCAACTTCCGCAGCCGGCGGAACATCGTCGACGCGGTCAACCATCTGTTCGGCGAAGAAAGGCTGGTCTGCGCCGCCGCTTATCCGCCCGTGGCCGGAATGGAACAGGACGAGACTCCGGTGGAGGTGCACCTGGTGGATTCGACGCCGGAAGAGGAGGCCGAAGAAGGGGAAAACCTTTCCTCGGTGGAGCGGGAGGCCCGGTTGGTCGCGCGGCGCCTGCTGGAAATCGGTCGCGCGGGGTGCGTGGTTTGGGACAAGGATGCCAAGGAATACCGTCCGTTCCGCTGGCGGGACGTCGGGATACTCCTGCGTTCCGACGCCGGCAGGGGCGAGATTTTCGCCGGGACCCTGCGGGGAGCGGGAATTCCGGTTCACCTGGCCAGGGGATTGGGTTACCTGAGCGCGGTGGAGGTGCGGACGATGGTTTCCCTGCTGCGGATCCTGGACAACCCACGCCAGGATCTGCCGCTGGCGGGAGTCCTGCATTCCCCCTTGGTGGGGCTCACCTCCGCCGACCTGGGCGAGATCCGGCGCCGTTGCCCCGACGGAGACTTTTACACGGCGTTTTCCAGGGCGGCTCAGGCCGAACCGGAGGAATGTGACGGGCCGTTGCGGCGGTTCCGGGAGCGGTTGGAGGAATGGCGGTCCCTGTCCCGCCGGGGTCCCCTCGACGCGCTGCTCCAGCACATTTACCAGGAAACCGGCTACTTGGATCTGGTCGCGGCGCTTCCCGGTGGAGAGGGGCGCCGGGCCAATCTCCTGGCGCTCCATGACCGGGCCAGGGAGTTTGGGCGTTTCACCAAACAGGGTCTTTTTCGCTTCCTGCGTTTTCTCCAAAGGCTGGAGGAGGCGGGGGAGGAGTTGGGGAGGCCGGAAAGCGCCGGCGAAAGGGAAGACGTGGTGCGGGTGATGAGTGTCCATCGCAGCAAGGGGTTGGAATTTCCCTTGGTTTTTTTGGCCGGACTGGGCGGCCGGTTCAACTTTCGCGAACTGAACCAGGAAAAGATTCTCTTGCACCGTGACCTGGGTTTCGGCCCACTGGTGATGGACGGGGCCGGACGGGTGCGCTATCCGTCCCTGGTCCACCGGGCCATCCGTTTCCAGTTGGAAAAGGAGCAGGTGGAAGAGGAGAACAGGATCTTCTACGTCGCCCTGACCCGTGCCCGCGAGCGGCTGATCTTGGTCGGTTCCGCCGGGTTGGGCGGGGAGTTTCCGTCCCGCTGGATGCCGGCGGGCGGCAAGGTGATCAGGCCGAAAAATTGCCTGGATTGGGTGCTGCCGGCACTGAGCGACCACCTCCGGGCGAATTGGGGGAAGGGCGACGAGTTCAGCACAGCGAACCGGTCCCGCTGGCGTGTTCGGTTGGTGCGGGGTGACGGTGCCGGGGCGTTGGATTCGGCCGCCCGTGGGGTGACATCCCCCTCCGTGGCCGGCGGGGAGGGTTCGGAAAACGAAACCGGCGCCGAATTGGTCCGTCGTTTGGAGGCTAAGTTCGATTGGCGTTACCCTCACCGGGTGGCCACCGGCGCCGTGGCCAAGGTCACCGTGAGCCGGTTGCGAAAGTGGGAGGAGGAAACCATCGTCGCGCCGTCTGCCTTTGCCGTCGCCGACCGCCGACCCGGCTTTCTCAGGGAGGACGGGGGCAAATTTTCCGCCGCCGAGCGGGGGACCGCCACCCATCTGGTGCTGCGCTGGTTGGATCCGGCCGGCGGATTGGACGAGGCGGGTTTGCGGGCGCAGGTGGGTGAAATTGTCCGGCGGGGGGTCATCGGTTCGGAGGAGGCCCGGGTCGTGGACCTTTCGGCCATTGCCGCCTTTTTCGCCTCGGAATTGGGACGACGGTTGGTGGCCGGGAGGAACCGACTCCGGCGGGAGCTGCCCTTCACCCTGAGCGTGCCGGCGGAGGAGATCCACGGAACCGGCCTGACGGGGGAAAAGGTGTTGGTCCAAGGCACCATCGACGCCCTGTTGGATGAGGGGGATGGGTTTTTGCTGCTCGACTTCAAGACCGGCCGGGGGGGAGGAGCGGTGGTCGAATATCGGGGGCAAATGCGTTGGTATCGGCGCGCGGTGGAGGAGATCTTTCGGCGTCCGGTGAAAGAGGCTTTCTTGTATTTCTTGGCCGCGGGCCGAGCGGTTCGAGCGGATCAGGTGGAGGAGGGTTGATCTTCGTGCCGTTGATCGCTCTGGTTGGGGTGGTTGTGCTGTTGCAAGTCGCGGTGGTCTGGTTGCTCCTGCGGCCGACGGGCCGGGATCGAGTATTGGAGCAGATGCGGGATGAATTCGAACGTAACCGTCGGGAGACGATGGATTCAGCCCAAAGGGAACGGAGCGAACTGGACGGCAAACTGGAGACGATCAGGGAGACCGTTGGCCGTTCCCTGGCGGATCACCGGGAGGAACTTGCTTCCCGGTTCAAAAACCAAGGGGACACCGTGGATCGGCGGATGGCCGAACTGCGCGACACGGTCGAGAAACGGCTGGAACTGATGCAAAAAAGCAATGAGGAAAAACTGGAAGCGATGCGGCACACCGTGGACGAAAAGCTACAAAGCACTTTGGAGAAACGCCTGGGAGAATCCTTCAGCCTGGTGTCCGAACGGTTGGAACAGGTGCACCGCGGTCTGGGGGAGATGCGGGTTTTGGCCAACGGCGTGGGCGATCTGAAACGGGTTTTGAGTAACGTGAAAGACCGAGGCGTCTTCGGGGAGGTTCAGTTGGGAAACCTGCTGGGACAGGTGCTGGCACCGGCCCAGTATGAGGAGAACGTGGCGGTGGACCCGGATCAGCCGGGTCAAAGGGTCGAATATGCCATCCGCCTTCCGAACAAGGAGCGGCGGGGACAAAGCATCCTGCTGCCCATCGACGCCAAGTTTCCGCTGGAGGACTTCCGCCGACTGGTGGAAGCGCAGGCTTCGTCCGACGCCGCGGCGGCGGACGAAGCGACCAAAGGATTGCTAAGCCGGGTGCTCCAGGAAGCCAAGCAGATCGGCGAAAAATACATCCGCCCGCCCCACACCACCGATTACGCCTTCATGTACCTGCCCACCGAGGGTCTTTACGCTGAGGTCGCCAGCCGGCCCGAGATGATGGAGCGACTGCGACAATATCGGGTCGTTCCCGCCGGACCAACCAACCTTTACGCCCTTTTGGACACGGTGAGCATGATCTACCGGTTTGTGGCCGTGCAGGAGCGGGCGGCCCAGGTGTGGGAACTGCTGGGGGCGGTTAAGAGCGAGTTCGGCAAATTCGGTGAAGTGATGAGCAACGTGAAACGCAAGATCGCGGCGGCCGGCGATGAATTCGACAAGGTTGACGTGCGTACCCGGGCCATCAACCGCAAACTGAAAGGAGTGCAGGAGTTGCCGGCGGAACAGTCCGCCGCTCTTTTGTCTCCGGAAGAAACGGTGGCGGCGGACGAATGAGCCGATACTTTGGCCGGAAAAAGAGCGCCTGTTTTACCGCCGGAGTGTCCGTTCGGGAAAGGCCCGGCGGTTTATAAACTGGACGGGAAACAGGCTCCCTTCAGCGTTATGGTCGGAAACAGGTTGCTCACGCCGGCGCTGACGCTGAAGGAGTGGGCGGTTAAGGTTAAGGGATCGGTGACCGGAACGACGGTCACCGGTTGGGGCGAAGCGGCGTTTACCTCCAAGAAGTAAAGGAGGTATTGGGCCTGATTCCAGTAGACGCAGAAGGTGTGGATGCCTTTGGTCGTGGCGGGATAACCCTGGTAGACGGTTGGGGGATCGTCGACGAAACCGCCCTCCAGGATGCCCAGGGACGCTTGGGGGGGGACGACGAAGACGAAGGCCACCGCCTGGTTGTTGAGCATCGCCAGGGAATAGGGATTTTCGGCGTTCGGGACGAGCTTGGTCAGGGGGTAGGCCAAGCGTTGTCCGTCAACCTCGCCTAGGTAGACGGGGTAGAAGGCGTTGCCGAACCAGTAAGGGGAGACGGCGGCGGTTCCCCGCCAAAGGGCGTATTCCCGCGGAATCGCGGTGCGGTTTAAGAAGATCCACTCCACGACGCCGTCCGATTGGTCGAACCAGCGCCAGGTCAAGTCCCCCTGCAGGCCGTTTTCCGTTTGCAATTCCTCGGCGTCAAGGGCGTAATGAGTGACTTTGGGGATCAGCCTGGAAGCCAGGTATTTGCGCGCCAAAAAAACCCCTCCTCATTCTCTTGCTCGGTCTCCCGTTCAGAGTATTGGGCAGGAGGGGAACCGGTGCATGCCGGCGGGAAAAAGCCATCCCCGCCGTCCGAATTCAGGCCGGAGCTTCCACCGTCACCAGGGTGTCGTTATAGGCCACCATTCCCCCCAGGCGGTCCTCAAAGCAGGTGATCACCAGGTTGGGGTTGGCGCCGCGCCCACGGGCCACGGTTCCGTATTGGGTGTGCCCGAAGTGATGGGAGATGGCCACCACCCCCGGGGCGATCCCCGCGGTCACCCTGGCTTTGATCCGGACGGCGCCGCTTTCCGAACGCACCCGCACCATCTGCCCATCCGTCACCCCGATGCGGGCGGCGTCAACCGGGTTGATCTCCACGCAATTCTCGCCGGCGATCTCCAGCAGAAGCGGCAGGTTGGCGGTACGGGATTGGTTGTGCACGTTGACCTTGAAGGTGATCAGGTGGAAGGGATACTGCCGCCCGATGTCCGCCGTTGGTTGGGGGATGGGCTGGTAGCCCGGAAGGGGCGCATGGCCGTTTTCCGCCAATGTCCGGCTGTAGATCTCGAACTTGCCGGAAGGAGTGGCGAAGCCTCCGGCGCGAAAACGTCCGGTTGACCGTGGCTCCGGTGACTGGAAAACGCCGTTTTCCAGCAACTCGTTCCAATCCGCGCCCGTGCCGGTGACTTCCTTTTGCAGGTAGGCGACGATATCGTCGGCAAAGAAGGCTTCCATGCCGTCGCCGATACGCAGGGCCAGGTCTCGAATGATGTCGCGCCCCTGACGGGCTTCCTCCAGGGGGCGCACCGCCGGCTTGCGCAGGAAAAGATAGGGCCTGAACTCGAACCCGTAGGGCCAACTGACCAAGTCCCACCGCTCCAGGTAGGTGACCTCGGGCAGGATGATGTCGGCGTAATGGCTGGTCTCGCCGTAAAAGGGGTCGATGGAAACCAGGAAAGGGATCTTTTCCGGGTCCCGCAGCACCGCGACCTGCGCGTCCGGTTGGGGCGTGGCGTAGGCCGGGCTGGCGTGGTAGCAAATCACCGTGTCCACCGGATACGGATCGCCGCGGGCCACCGCCGGCAAAACGGCGTGCTGCAGATTTTGGGCCAACGGATAGGTTGGGGTGCCCGAGAGATCAACCTTGGGTTGGCTGGGGACCGCTGGAACCGGCGCGACGGGAGTGAGGGGCAGGGCACGGGTGAAACACAATCCCCCTCGCCGGTCGATGTTGCCAACCAGGGCGTTCAGGGTGAGCACAGCCCGGCTGGTCTGGAAACCGTTTTGGTGGGCGCAGACGCCCCGTAGCCAATCGGCCACCGCCGGTTGCGTGCCGGCGAAATCCCTGGCCACCTCTCGGATCGTTTCGGCGGCGACGCCGCAGAGAGGGGCCATCGCTTCCGGCGAGTGGGACGGCAGCACCCGGGCGACGAATTCCGGGAAACCCTCCGTCCATTCCGCGACGAAATCCCGATCATACAGGTTTTCCTCCACGATCGTATGGATCATTCCCATGACCAGAGCCCCGTCGGTGCCCGGAGTGATCGGCAACCAGCGGTGGGCTTTCGCCGCGGTCAGGTTGAAGCGCGGGTCGACCACCACCAGTTTGGCCCCGTTTTCCAGAGCCTCCGCCAGGCGCCAAGCTCCGCCCAGATAGGGGAGATTGGTTTCGAAGCGGTTGGTTCCCAAGAGCAGGATGTAACGGGCATGGCGATAATCCGCCAGGGGCCAACCCTCGCCCATGCTGACCGAACAGGCCACCGTGCGACTGTTGGCGCAAAGGCTGTCGTGGTTGAAGTGGTTGGGGGTGCCGAAAGCGTGGGCAAAGCGGGTGGTGTACCCGGACATCATGTTCCGGCCACCGTAAAACACCAGGCGCTCCGGCCGACCGGCGAGCCGCAGACCGCGTAATCGGGTGGCGATTTTCGTCAACGCCGCCTTCCAACTGATCCGCCGCCACTGTCCGCCGCCCCGCTCTCCCACGCGCTCCACCGGATACCGGTTGCGCTCCGGGTCGTAGACCTGCGCCAGACCGGCTTGCCCCTTGGCGCAAAGCCGTCCCTGGTTATTTGGATCCAACAGGTTTCCTTCGATGGATACCGCCCGGCCCTTTTCCACGTACACGCTGATCCCGCAGTTTCCAACGCACTGCAGGCAGGCGCTTTGTACGTATCCATCGAGCTTGCCGTCCAGAATAGCCTCGTATCGGCTGTGGATGTCGGACATTTTGCCGCCCCCTCCTCGGGTTTCAGATCAGGACGTCCGCCCATGACTCTCCAGGCAAGGCGCGGCGCGCGCCCGCCCGCAGCATCCACCAGCGCAGGGACGCTCCGCCGGCCAACACCATAACGGCGGACAACTCCCCCCAACTCCTTCCCGGAGCCAGGGTAAGGATGGCCGATGGTAGGATCAGGCCGGCGGATACGGTGCCCAACCAGAACCAGAAACGCCAACGCCCCCGGAGCACCTCCCGTGCCGAACGAGCGGCCGTGGCCGTGGACTGGACCATGACCAGCATGTACAAAAAGACCAGCAAACCCTCCAGAATCAACAACCCAAAGGTATCCCGTCTCAGCCAGGGGGCCGCCGGCAAACCCATCCAGGCGGTCAGCAGAGTGATCAAGGCGGCCCCGGTGGAAAGGGCGGAGACCAAGAACAATACGGGCAGAAGAGGTGTGTTCCAAAAAGGCCTGGCCTTGACGACTCCCAGCAGCACGCCGGTGTAGGTGGCCGTCCCCGCCGCGGCCAGCATACCGACCCAGGCCAGGGTTGCGCCGGGAAAGAAGAAGTAGATGGTGCCGGACGACATAAACAAGCCGATCAACCAGGATCCGATTGAAATCCACGAACTGGTGGGGTTGGAGAGAACTCTCCAGAAACGCAACTTGATGCCGAGGTCGCCGATGAGCAAACAAGCGCCCACCCCGACCAGGCAGACTCCCAAAAGGGCCGCGGCCCGGCTCAGGCTCAGGCTCAGGTTCCCTCCGACGGCCACCAAAAAGGCGCCCGCCCCGGCTCCGGCCAGGAAAAGATAACCGGCGACTTTCCAGTCCCACGTCTGCGGTTGGCCCATGCGTGTGAACCCTCCTTCAGGGACGGCAGTAGAACACCCCCGGTTGGGTGTTCAGGTCGGGCAGCAGGTTTTCCGCGTGTCTTTCGTGGATCAGGCGGCTTACCTCCGCCTGCGGGTCGTTCAGGTCGCCGAAATAGCGCGCTCCGCCCACGCAGGTTTGAACGCAAATGGGTTGGCGTCCCCGTTCCCGCCGCTCGAAGCAAAAGGTGCACTTTTGCACCACCCGGCGTTCTTCGTTGAAGACGCGGGCGCCGTAGGGGCAGGCGGCCATGCAGTACCTGCAGCCGACGCATTTTTTATCGTCGATCATGATCACGCCGTTGGGGGCGATGGCGCTGGCTTTCGTCGGGCAGACGTCGACGCAGGGAGGATCCGTGCACTGCATACAGGCTGCGGGCAGGCCGTAATAACCAAGATGGGGGAAATTGCCTTCCGGTCCGACCTTCAAAACCCGGTTGACGAAACGCCCCAGGGGTACCTTGTTATGGACTTTGCAAGCCACGGTGCAGGCCTGACAGGATATGCACTTTTTAAGGTCAATGAGCATTCCCAGTCGCTCAGGCATGGTCAGTCGGTTCCGGACACGAGACCCAAGAGTTCCTTGGCCATGTCCACGGCGCTGACGGCGTCCGGAGCATAACCGTCGGCGCCGATTTGTTCAGCCCATTTTGCTTGCACCGGGGCGCCGCCCACCATGACCTTAACCTGGTCCCGCAGTCCCGCCGCGCTGATGGCTTCAAGGGTCTTTTTCTGCGCCGGCATGGTGGTGGACAGGAGGGCGCACATGCCCACGATATCCGGACGTTCCTTCCTGATGGCTTCCACGAAGCGTTCGGCGGAAACGTTCACGCCCAGGTCGGAAACGGCAAAACCGGCGCCCCGCAGCATCATGGACACGATATTCTTGCCGATGTCGTGGACGTCTCCGGACACGGTTCCGATCAGGAATTTGCCCAACGGTTCGATCCGGGTTCCGCTCTCCAGAAGGGGTTCCAGGATGGCCACGGCGGCGGCCATGGTTTTGGCCGATACCATGACCTCGGGCAGAAAATAGTCACCGGCCTTGAAACGGACGCCGACCGCGGCCATGCCCTTGGCCAGCCCACCCTGAATGATCTGCAGGGGGGGAATGTTCTCCGCCAGGGCCTCCCGGACCAGGTTCTCGATGCTCGGAAGTTGTCCCCTGAGGACGGCGTCACCGATTCGGCTCAACAGTGCCTCGTTCACGTGCCAACCCTCCCGTAAACTCCGAATTCCCTGGCGGCGTCGTACATCGCCAGGATGTTGGCCACCGGTATGTCCGGCTGCAAACGGTGGGAGGAACTGAGAATGTAACCGCCGCCCGGGGACATTTCCCTTAGGCGGGTGCGCACTTCGGCCGCCACTTCCTCCGGCGTACCGAAGGGCAGGGTGTTTTGTACGTCGATGCCGCCCCACCAACTGAGTCGGTCGCCGAAATTGGCCTTCAGTCGGGCCGGTTCCATCCCCCGGGCGATGGGCTGCAGGGGATCCATGATCTCCATGCCGGCCGCGATCAGATCATTGATGATTGGATAGACGGATCCACACGTGTGAAACTGCAATTTGGCTCGTGGATTTTCGGCCTTGAGCAGCTTTTGCGTGTGGCCGAAGCTCTTTTGGTAGTAGGGCAGGATGAATTCCCGGAAGGTCGCCGGAGAGATTTGCAGATTATCCATCGTGCCCAGATCTTCCGGACTCAGGCGCACCTGGGTGAGGTATTTGCCGATCAATTTGATGCCGATTTCGTTGAACTTCATTTCGATTTCGCAGAGCTTGGCGAAAAGGGCATGGACGAATTCCGGATTCAGGATCATGTCCAACAGGATCTGCTCGTGTCCCCGGAGGTATTTGGCCTGTTCGTAAATGCCACCCCGGCCGAATTGGGCCAAAATCGCCAGATCCGTTTCCCGGTAAAGGCGGCGGGCTTTTTCCTCCAGGCCGTTCCAGCAACCGTCCGCCGTCGGATCGGGCCATGGGTAATCGGCCAGGTCTCCTGCCATGGCCTCGCCCAGGGGGGGATTCTCGATCTCCAAGTAATAGCCGCTTTCGAATTCGATCCGGCGACGCCGGATGTTCCATTCGTCCACGAAACAGCCGTCCGCCTCCTCCACAAAACCCTCCCCGGTGGGGGTGGAGGAGCCGATGCGGATGACGTCCAGCTCCAGGCGTTCGATCAGATCCTGTTCCACGTGGACATCCAAAGACCAGGTGGTGGAACCGGGGGGATAGGCGTCCCGCACCGGCATCCCCAGGTGCTGCCGTAACTTTTTGTAGGCTCCCAGGGTCATCCAGATCCCCAGGGGCACTCGGTCCGGCTCCCGGTGGTCCAGGGCCGTCTCCACTCTCTCCCGATGGGTCGGCATGGGGCTCATCGCTCCTTTCTTTAAGTAAGCCGGTTTTCGCGGACCGCCTGGATATAGGCCATGCAGTATTCGTCTTTCCCCAACAGGGTTTGCGTGGCCTGGATCAAGGAGATCAGGGATCTGTCCAAAGGATCGAGGAGCACCGCGTCGAGACCCTGTTGCATCGCCAGGAGGCAAAAAGCGTTGTTCAGCAGCCTGCGTTTGGGAAGGCCGTAGGAGACGTTGCTGAGGCCGCAGATCGCATGAACCCCCGGGAACTCACGGCGCATCGCCCCGATGGCTTCCAGAGCGGCCAGGGCCGCGCTCGTGTCGGTGCTCACCGGACACACCAGGGGGTCGAGGTAAATGTCTTCCATGGACACCCCGGCGCCTTCGAGTCCCCGGACCAGTTTTCCCGCCACCCGCAGCCGGTCCGCCGCCGATTGGGGCATGCCCGCGTCGTCGAGGCACAGGGCGATCACCGCTGCTTTGGCCTCGGCCACCACCGGCAACATGGTTTCCCACCGCCCCGTTTCTCCCGTGATCGAGTTGATCAGGGGTCTTCCCCGGTGGACGGCCAGAGCTCGCCGCAAAGCTTCCGGGTCCGGAGTGTCCAGGGCCAGGGGGGTTTCCACTCTTGCCTGCACCGTTTCCACCAGCCAGCAAAGCTTGTCCCCTTCTTTGCCCACGAAGGTGCCGGCGTTCACGTCGACGTAGTCGGCCCCCGCTTCCACCTGTTTCGCCGCCAGTCCTTGGATGAAGGCCGCGTCCAGGTTGTCCACGGCGGTGTGCACCGCCCCGCGACTGGTGTTGATCAACTCGCCCACGATCTGCAAACTTGTCCGTCCTCCTCGCGCATAAGTTCAAGTCGTTGTCCGGGCCGCGTCCGTTCGACTCCGACCGCTGCCTTTAAACCGTCGGCGCCGGCGCCAGCAAATCCCGCACCAGATCCACGGCGCTGGCCGCCTCCGGGGCGTAACCGTCGGCGCCGATGCGTTGCGCGTATTCGCGGGTGACCGGAGCGCCGCCGACCAAGACTTTGACCCGTTCGCGCACTCCGGCTTTTTCCAACTCGGCGATGGTCGCCTGCAACCGGGGCATGGTGGTGCTCAAAAGGGCCGACATGGCCAACACCGGCGCAGCGTGTTCCTCCAGCGCCGCCAGGAAACGACCGGCCGGTACGTTCACCCCCAGGTCGATCACCCGGTAGCCGGCCCCCTCCAGCATCATGCCGACCAGGTTTTTGCCGATGTCGTGGATGTCCGATTCCACCGTTCCCAGCACGATCTTATCCCGCAGGCGCTCGCCTCCGCCGGCCAACAGCGGCCGCAATAAAGACATGCCGGCGTGCATGGCTTTGGCGGCCAACAGCACCTCCGGGATGTAACAATCGTTGCGTTTAAAGCGTTCCCCGATCACCGTCAGCCCGGCCATCAGCCCGTCGTTGAGAACGCTGCCCGGCTCCAGGCCGTCGGCCAGCGCCTGTTCCACCAAACGGCTGGTTTGAACGGCCTGGCCGCCGGAAACGCTTCGGGCGATCTCATCCAACAGCATTCAACCCATTCCTCCTCCGTTAAGCCGCTTGGAGCGGGTAATCCCGGAAATCCTGCAGCGCCTGCAAAAGGGCCCAGATGTTCGCCAGGGGGACATCCACGTTGATGTAGTGGGCCGGCATGAAAACGTAGCCGCCACCGGGAGCGTAGGCCTGGAGGACTCTGCGTACTCCGTCCCGCACTTCGGCGGGACTGCCGTTGGGCAACAGTTGTTGCACGTCCAACCCCCCGAGGAAGGACACTCGGGCGCCGAATTCTCGCTTGATCCGGAAGGGATCGGCCAGTTGCCCGCAGGGTTGCATGGTGCCGATCAGGTCCACCTCGAAGTCGAGCAGGTCCGGGATGATGGTATAGAAGTCGCCGCAGGAGTGGTACTTCAGCAGAATGCGGGGATTGGCCCGGCGAAAGGCCTCGATCATCCGCTGCAGGTGGGGTTTGACCAGCGTTCGCCACTTGGCGGGCGGCAGCAGGAGACCGCTTTGCACGCCGACGTCGTCCCCGATGCGGATCATGTCCACTCCCTGTTCGATGGCGTGCACCCCCAGGGCGGTGTAATAATCGGCGAGACCCTGCAGCACCTGCCGCATGAAATCCTCGTTTTCATAGGCGTCCATGAGGAAATTCTCCATGCCGCGCAGATGAAAGCCGGCTTCGAAAAGGGTGCAGGAGAGGTCCACGACGACGGCGTATCGGTCATGGTATGCGTCCATCACCTCCCGGATTTCGGTCATCCGGGACGGTAGGTGCGGGTCGGGGAAGACGTATCCCGCCAAAGAGGGTTCTTTTAAAGGGTGTTCCAAGGGCTGGTTGAAGCCGTGCACCCTCTGGTACTTGACCCCCCATTCGCTGGTGTAGACGGCGCCTTCCGGAACCACCTTGTGGCTGTATTCGGCGTTGATTCCGATCTGGACCATCAGGGCGTCGTTACCCAACTTGATTTCCAGCTCCCGCCCGGTGGCGCCGAAGATGGGGGCCAGTTTCGCCGCCACCGGTCCCATGAAACGGTTGAGCAGGGGGACTTTGTCCACCTCATGCCGCTGCAGCGTGCCGATGAAACGCTCGCGGGACGTCAATTGGGCCATTTCTTTCCCTCCTTTCCGGTTTTGGCGGTTCCCTGTACTGCCATAACAATTTAAACGGTCAAACCGGGAAAACCTTCGGATTATTTGGGCGCCTTCCCGATGATCTTGCCCGGTTCGCGGAGAAAAACAAAAGGAGGAGCTTCGGCCTGAACCCAAGCGCGAAGCCCCTCTCGGTTTTGGTGAGCGTCGGGGAACCTAGCCGGCGGCCGGCGGTGGGGCGACTTCTTCCAAGGACTTGCCCTTGGCTTCGACCCCCCAAATGGACCAGATGATCATGGTTACCACGCCCATGCCGTAGAAGGCGGCCAGGACGCTCAGGGCCGCGGATTCGCCCTGGGCGGCGGCGATCGCGGCCAGCCAGAGCGGGGCGAAGGCGGCGCCCAGCCGGCCCACGGCCACGGAGAAGCCCACCCCGGTGGCCCGCAGGTGGGTGGGGAAGGACTCGGAGAAGGTGGGGTAGGCGGAAACCCAAGCCCAGGTGGCGCAGGCTTCGGCGAGCATGAAGGCCCAAAGCACCGCCGTCGGGCTGTGGGTGGCCCCCGCCGCCGCGATGACCAGCATGGACAGGGCGGCCACCACGTAACCGCTGAGGACGGTCGGTTTGCGGCCCCAAGAATCCATCGTCAGGTACGGGATGATCCCGCCGATGACGGCGCCCACGCCGCCCCACAAATAATACCAGGTTGCCTGTACTCCGACCACGTGGACCGCCGGAAAGACCACCACGGCGGCGAAAGTGAAAAGACCGTAATAGCCGGAAGCTTCCGAGAAGTCCAAAGCGCAACCCAAAGCCAAGCGGCCGGGATACTTGGCTACCAGTTCCCTCAATTGAGGCCAAAAAGACAGCACTTTTTCGGGCTGTCCGACCTTGGCCGCTTGGTAGGGGGGCAACTCCGCCAAACCGTGCTCCGACTTAACCTGGTTTTCGACTCCCTCCAAGACGGTCTCGGCATCTTGGGGATGCCCCTTGCTGAAGAGCCAGCGGGGCGATTCGGGGATGCCGCGCCGGGCGAAAAGGACGAAGATGGCGACCAGGGCGCCGAAACCGAAGCCGACGCGCCAACCGATGGTCGGCGGCAGGATGCCCACGAAGAAGATGGTCACCAACGAGGCGACCACCGCGGCCAGGGACCACATGTTGTCCACCATCGCGCCGACTTTGCCTCGTGCCTTGGAGGGGATGAATTCCTGAATGGCCGAGTTGACCGCCGAATATTCGCCGCCCACGCCGACGGCTGTCAGGAAACGAAAGATCAAGAAGCTTGTGTAACTCCAGGCGAAGATCGTGATGATGCTGAATAGGGCGTAGACCAAGAGGGTGACGATGAACATGGACCTTCTGCCGTAATAATCGGTCAGGATGCCGAAGACGATTGCGCCGGTCATGATCCCGATCAGCCAGAGGCTGACCGCCAGGGAACCCTCGACCGCGTTGACGTGAAACTGGGTCATGACGAAACTCAGCACGCCACCGATGATAGTCACCTGGAAGGCGTCCAGGAACCATCCGGCGCCCAGAACCACGGCGATCCAGGTGTGGAACTTGCTCCATGGGAGTCGGTCCAGCCTGGCCCCCAAGCTAAGCCCATCCACGGTTCTCCCTCCTTTTTTTGTGGGAAATTCGGCCGCCGGAACGCCGGTTACCCAAGGGCAACGGGTCCGGGCAGTTTTTTCCTCCCTCCTCTGCCTGAATTCCGCTCGGTGATGGTTTCGCCGGGATATTTTCCGACACCTTCGGAAAATATCCCAACAGTTAGTAAATTATTGCGCAGTCGGCAAGCCTTCGGTTAATTATTTTAACCTAAGATGGTCGGCGTTTGCTCGGACCCCAGGACTTTCAGGCGCAAAAAAAGGAGGGCTCAACCATGGGTCTGGTCAAGCCCTCCGTCAAATCCTCGCACTGGCCGGATCGGTCAGGCTCCGTCGGGCCAAAGCCGGAGCGGAAATTTACGTTCGCTCCGGGGGGAACGCTGAGCCGGCGGAGAACCGCCCCCTTCGTGGGCAAACAGGTGCTTCCAGCGAAGGGTCTGGTCGATGTGCCGGGCGGCTTCCTTGCCGGCCACCATGGCCGCGACCACGCTGCCCGGTCCGCCGACCACGTCTCCGGCGGCCCAGACCTTCTCCCGGTTGGTTTGACCTTTCTCGTTCCTGACCACCAGGGTTCCGCAACCGTTCAGATCGGCGGCAGCCGCTTGAGCCTGGACATCCCGGTCCGCCATCCCGTCAATGGCCACCACGACGGTATCGGCGGCCATGGTGAAGCTGCTGCCCCGCAGGGGGCGGAGGTGGCTTTTCCCCCACAGATTCCGGCGCGAAGCCATGCGGATGAATTCGACGGCTTCCACCTTGCTCCGGCCCAGGAAAGCCGTGGGGACGATTCCGAAACGGATGTGGACACCCTCGTCGGTCGCGGCCGCCAGTTCCTCCGGCGAAATCATGGATCGGTCTTCCGGCAGCGGATCCACGGCAAAGACCGGCCCGGCGCCCAAGCGGCGGGCCGTCCTGGCCGCGTGCAATCCGGTGCTGCCGGCGCCGATGACCAAGACGGTGGGCCCCACGGAGAGCGTGGGGAAATCCTCGGGAAACATCGAAGCCAGTTTGTTACCTCGCAGGAAGCCGGTGGCCGTGCAGATCCCCGGCAGGTTGCGGCCGGGCAGATCCAAGAACTCTTCCGTCTCGGTCCCCGTGGCCAGGAAGACGGCGTCCGTACCCGCTTGCAACAGCCGCTCGATCCCATCTGTGCGGTTCAGGCGCACCCCCAGGCGGAATTGCACGCCCAAAAACCGCAACTCGTCGACCTTGGCGGCCACGAGTTGGTGGGGGAGAACGAAGTCGGGAATGCCCCAAGCCATCACGCCGCCGGCCACCGGCATGACGTCGTAAACGGTCACGGCATGCCCGCGACGGGCCAGGTCTTCCGCCGCGCTCAGACCGGCCGGACCGGAGCCGATCACGGCCACGCAATAACCGGTGGGGGGCACCCCCGCATCCACCCGAACGTAGCCTTTTTCCCTGGCCCAATCCCCCACGAACCGCTCAAGTTGGCCGATGGCCACCGCCTGGCCACCTTCGCGGCTGTAGACGCAGGCGCCTTCGCAAAGGGCGGTTTGGTTGCAAACCCGGCTGCAAACCGTGTGGAGGTTGCTGTTTCTCGTCAGGATCCGCAGGGCACCCAGGAGATCTCCCTCCCGGATGGCCGCGGCCATGGCCGGGATGTCGTTGCCGGCCGGGCACCCCGCGTCGCGGCACCGGGGACGGGGACACTCGAGGCAGCGCCGGGCTTCCTTTACCGCTTCCTCTTGGGAGAAGCCCAGCGCCACCTCCTGGAAACCGGCCAGCCGCTCCGCCGGTGGCAGGTTGCGCCTGGGCGTACGTTCGTTAAGTCCCCCAAAAGGTCCGCTGACCGTGATGCAGTTGTATGGACAGGCCCGCTGGCACTGGCGACAACCCACGCAGGCCGCCTCGAAGTTGGCCAACCGCACCGCCACCGGGAAGTTGCGGTCCATGACGAAACCGCCCTTTGGGCATTCTTTAACACATTCTCCGCAGCCGGTGCACCGCTCCTCCAAGATATTTACCATGGGCGCCGGCATCGCGCAACCGTCATTCATCACGTAATCGTCATTCATCGCCGCCACCGCTCAACAACTCCTTTCGCCCAACGGGAATGCCCCGTAAATGGGTGTGGATTTGGCGGTTGGTCGGGGAGGGGGATGGCCGTGGCTGCAAGCTGCATCCCAATATTTCAATATAGTTAAAGGCCTCGTGATCTTCAATGATCAAAAGTCACTGAAGGGTCACCGAAAGCGATCCCACCGCTTCAAAGGAACCTGGCGGCCATGATTCGGGGAAACAATTTTTATTTTCCGGCTTTTTTTGACACGATCATCGCCTGGTGTATAACAAAGCTTCATTCAATAGGCAAACCACCCTGCGTCACACTATAAGCAATTTAAAGAGTCAACCGGGAAATGATAAATTTTATGTTTGGAATACTTATGGAATGGAACTGCCAACTATTAAAGGGCGGCGGAAACATTTTTTCTGTGACTTCTTGTCATTGAAGTATTGGGTCCACTTTGTTATTTTAAGTACAAGAGGCTTGTGATTTCTATAACAAGCTCCCGGCACGGATGGAAACGCCAAGGGAAGGGGGGTGAGCCAAACCGATCGCTGGATGGTTTGGTGATGCGATGAGCTATGGTTTGGTTGACGGGAAGGGAAACACGGCTGTGGCAGACGGGGACATCGACGTTCGGTTGGAGATGCGCAGGGCGCAACTTTTCAAAGGGGTGGCCACCGATGATCTGGACCGGCTTGGCGCCGGTGCCAGGGTGGTGCACGCGAAAGCCGGCACGCTTTGGGAGGGAGGTTCGCCGGACGAGGATACGCCGCTTCGCGAGTCGTCGCTTTACATCATTCTCGAAGGTTGCGCCGAAGTTTTGGTGGATTCCGGCGAGGACGAGCAGGACAGGGAAATCATCGTGGCGGTCCTTTGCGCCGATGAATTCTTCGGGGAACTGCGTTTGCTGGAAGAGGATGCGGGGAGCGCCTTCGTGCGTGCCGTGACCGACTGCAAGCTGCTGGAGTTGAGCGGCGAGCCTTTGCTCAAATGGCTCAAGGGACAGCCGAAGGTGTTGATGCGCATGTTGCACGTGCTGGCCTCTCGGCTGCGGCTCTCCAGCCGTTTCACCGCCCGCAAGGCGAGGGATCGTGTCTGCGCGTTGCTGGTCCAGTTGGCCGACCGTCAAACGGGTGAGGTGGAACTGTCGCGCATGCTGACCCAAAAGGACTTGGCAGCCTTGGTCGGGGTGGGGCGCGAAACTTTCAACCGGATCCTGGGCGATCTGCCGGCCGGCGTGATCGAAACCGAGGTCCTCTCCCAAGACGGGCATCGGCGTCTGATTAAAGTGGTGGATCGGGAGAGACTGCGGGCTTTTCAATAACCGAAAAAGGGCGAACCGGCGCCTCCGGTTGGTTCCCAGGGGTGGTTTCGGTGGCCGCATCGTGCGTGAGCCGTCAGGGTATGTCGCGGGCGGCCTTGTTAGAGCTGTGTCCTTCGGCTTTCAGCCTGCGGGCTGAACCGGTCCGCCGGCGGAGGGAATTGGGAGGTCGATGGTTTCGGCGGGGCCGGCTGGGTCGGTTCGGCCGGACGGAGTGCTCGAAGATCGATTGTGTTATCGACAAGGGGGGTATCGCTTATGAACTGGACGGTTTATCTGCGGCAGAAGATGGCCACCGTGATGAAGCTGGACACCTGGATGCCTCTGGAGTTGCCCGAATACGCGCAGGGTTTCAGCTATACCTTGGGGTCCTTGACGATGTCCAGCATCGTCGTTCTGGTCCTCTCCGGAATCATCCTGGCCGCGAACGGGCCCCAGTGGTGGACCCTGTCCGCCACCGGTTCCTTCGTGCGCAGCGTCCACTTTTGGTCGGTTCAATGCTTCTTCCTGTTCATGATAGTGCACCTGCTGCGGGCCTTTTTCACCGGCGCTTGGCGGGGCGGCAGGGCGCGCACCTGGGCTCTGGGGGCGTTGGCCCTGGTGGTGGCCATCCCCACGGCCTTCAGCGGTTACCTTTTGCGGGGTGACTTCTTCGCCCAGTGGAACGCGGTGCAGGCCAAGGATGGGGTGAACGCCCTTGGTTTCGCCTGGTTCAACGTCCTCAACTCGGGGCAGATGTTCGGTTTGCATGTGGTCGTTCTTCCCCTGGTTTTGTTTGCCATCGTTGCCGTTCACATCGCCCTGGTCAGGGTCAGGGGTGTGGTGCCTCCATACCCGTCCCGCGCCGAGCGGGTCGCCAACGAGCAGGCGCTGAAGGAGGCGAAACGTCATGTACCAACCGTATCCTGACGTAACCAACCACTACCGCTATGTTTCCTCGGATTTCATCAAGCACCTGTCGAAAACGGTGATCGTTGTCCTCGTTCTGGCGTGCCTGTTTGCCGCCCTCTTCGGGGCGCCGTTCCGGCCGGCCATCCACATTTCGCAGGTGGCCAAGACCA
>JAJZBP010000006.1 GCA_021798855.1 Bacillota bacterium | reverse complement strand
GCAGCGGTGTCCCCATTCAGGGGCGGGAAGGGGACCCACATGCCGATGGCATGAGGGGAAGGTTCCCGGGTTCAAGGAACGGCTTGCCGTTCCTTCCTTGGAAATGGAGGGGTTCCGATCCGCCGTTCTCAACCACCAGTAGCAACAACGCAGGTAAGCTGGCCTTTTTCACCAGATCCCAAGGAGGTCGATCAAGATGGCCGAGGACGTGACTGCGTTGCAAAGCTCCACGCGTTTCGTCAGCCGATTGACCAAGAGTACCCTGGCCCTCATTCTCGCGGGTGGTCGCGGCAGCCGGCTTGGGAAGCTCACGGATTGGCAGGCCAAGCCGGCGGTGCCCTTCGGCGGGAAGTTTAGGATCATCGACTTTTGCCTTTCCAACTGTATCAATTCGGGTGTTCGCCGCATCGGCGTTCTCACCCAGTACAAGGCCCACAGCCTGATCCGGCACATCCAACTTGGGTGGGGGTTCCTGCGCGGTGAGTTCAACGAATTCGTGGAACTCCTGCCGGCCCAGCAGCGGATCACCGAAAGCTGGTATCGGGGGACCGCCGACGCCGTCTTTCAGAACCTGGACATCCTGCGGATACACAATCCACGTTACGTGCTGGTTTTGGCCGGCGACCATGTTTACAAGATGGACTATGGGCAGATGCTGGCCGAACACGTGCAGAACCAGGCCGACCTGTCGGTGGCCTGTCTGGAGATGCCGTTGGAGGATGCCAGCCCCTTCGGGGTCATCTCCGTGGACCGGGAGGATCAGGTGACGTCGTTCGTCGAAAAGCCGGCGATGCCGACGCCGATTCCGGGGCGGCCGGACCGGGCGCTGGTGAGCATGGGCATTTACGTCTTCAACACCGATTTTTTGTACGAACAACTGATCCGTGACGCGGGCATGGCGCATTCCGATCACGACTTCGCCCGGGACATCATTCCCCACGCGGTGTCCAACCACCAGGTCGTGGCGCACCGCTTCAGCAGCAGTTGCATCAGTTCCGACGCCTCGACTTCCCGTTGCTATTGGCGGGACGTGGGAACGGTGGACGCCTATTGGGCCGCCAACAACGACCTGACCAAGGTGATGCCGGAACTCAACCTGTATGACCGCAAGTGGCCGATCTGGACCTATCAGGAGCAGTTGCCTCCGGCCAAGTTCGTCTTTGACGACGGCGACCGGCGGGGCATGGCCCTGGACAGTCTGGTTTCCGGCGGTTGCATCGTCAGCGGAGCCACGGTGATCCGGTCTTTGCTTTTTTCCAACGTGCGGGTGGAGGGCGCGGATACCCTGGTGGAGGATTCGATCATTTTGCCAGACGTCCAGGTGGAACCAGGAGCCCACCTGCGCAGGACGGTGGTGGACCGGGGCACCCGCGTTCCGCCCGGCCTGGAGGTGGGGACGGATGCGGACGAGGACGCGCGGCGTTTTCACCGCACTCCCCAGGGGATCGTGCTGATCACCCCGGAAATGCTGGGGAACCGGTGATAAAGTCTCCATGGACCGCTTGAGTCGGGATCTGGAACTTTTTGACCAGATCCCGTCTTTGTCGGTCTTCGAGGGCTTTATTCACCAGTGTCTTTGGCGAATAAATGGGCTGGGAATGATGATAATATCCTCCGGCGGTGCGCTTGAAGGCGCCGGAAAATACGCGCCCCCGGGTGTGCGGGCGGGTCTGCGTGCAGGACGGGCAGACATAAATCAAGGTTGCCAAAGAATAGCTTTGGATGTTGCGGGCGGAAGAGAGGAGCGGGGGATGCAAGCGGACATTCTGGCGGGGGGGATTCGGCACGCCCGCCCGTCCTCTTACGTCCAACCGGCCGAAGCCGATGCTCCCCCTGGGCAATCGGTAACTGTTGGAGCACAACGTGCGGCACCTGGTGGTCCACGGTTTTAGGGAACCGGTGATGCCACTTGGAGGTGTGGGTGGAAGGAGGAACCACGGCTGTGGCCAGGGGGCTCCTCGACCGTTATCTGCCGCAGTTTGCGGCCTGGCGCGAAGAAATGACCCGGGGGGAGGTCGGGCAATGGAGAAACTGAAGGTGGCCTTTCTTTGGCACTTGCACCAACCGCAATACCGGGACGCCGCCGGGTATTGCCACTTTCCCTGGGTCTACCTGTACGGTCTCAAGGACTATGGGGCCATGGCCCGCCTGGCCCGGGAGACGGGAGCGCGGGTTACCCTCAACGTCACGCCTTGCCTTTTGGAACAATTGTCCGACTACGTGACGGGTCGTGGTTATGATCCGTGCTGGGATCTTTTTGGGCGGGACCCGGAGGGGATGCCCACCGAGGAACGTCGTTACCTGCAAGAGCGTTATTTTTCCGCCAACTACGACCGGATGGTGGCGCCCTTTCCCCGCTATCGGGAACTTTGGGAAGGGCGTGATCGGGATCTGGACGACGGGGAACTGAGGGATTTGATGGTGCTCTTCCATCTGGCGTGGCTCTCTCCCCTTTGGCGGGCGGAAAAGCTTGTGCGGGATTTGGTGGAACAGGGCCGCAATTTCACCGGCGCCCAACGGGAAGCTCTGCGTTCCCATTGCCGGGGGGTTCTGGGGGCGATCGAGGGGGAATTGCGCCGGGCGGCGGCCGGCGGGACCGCCATATCCACCAGTCCTTTCTATCATCCGATCCTGCCCCTCTTGTGCGGCGAAGAGGGGGCACCCTTCCGGCATTCCGAGGACGCCGGAAAGCAGATTCTGCTGGCGCGCCGGGACCACGCCCGGCGTTTCGGGAGCGAGCCGCGGGGAATGTGGCCGTCCGAAGGGGCCTTGAGTTCGACGACGGCCGAGTTGCTCAGGGGTTGCGGTCTGGATTGGGTGGCGACCGACGAGGGGCTTCTCCACCGGGTGCTGGGGGAGGGCCGACCGGAAGAATTTTTCGGCGGTTCCCACCTGTACCGCCAACCCTACACTTACCGGGGACTGAAGGTGTTTTTCCGCGACCGCACCCTTTCCGACCTGGTGGGGTTCACTTACCATTCCTGGCCCGCCGATGCGGCGGCCGACGATCTGGTTGGGCGCCTGGAAGTCGTCGCCGGACGGTTGGCCGGGGGTGGTGGGTTGGTGGTTCTGGCCCTGGATGGGGAAAATCCCTGGGAGTACTATGCGGAGAACGGCGTTCCCTTCCTTCGCCGTCTCTACGGGCGGCTGGCGGACCATCCGCGACTGGCCATGGTCAACCTCGATGAGGCCTGCGCCGGGACGGGACCGGAATTGCCTCAACTGCCCGTCGGTTCGTGGGCGGGAGATCTGCGGACGTGGATCGGGCATCCCGAGAAAAATCGGGCTTGGGACATCCTGAGCCGGGCCAGGGACGATCTGGGTGCGCCGGCGGACGTCGCGGAAAAAAGCCTGCTGGCCGCCGAAGGCAGCGATTGGTTCTGGTGGTTGGGTGAGGACCACTACACAGCGGATAAAGAAGAATTCGAGGCGCTCTTCCGGCACCACCTGGCCGACGCCTACCGGGGGGCGGGGCGACCGCTGCCGGCCTTTTTGGCGTCGCCCGTGGCCGAAAAACCGCGCTGGATGGGAGCTTCACCCCGTCTGCTCGAATTGGCCCCGGAGGCGATGGCCGGGGGTGGCTTTTTCCGGCGGCTCTGGGTGCAGGAGAACGGGTCCGAGGGGTGGCGCCTTTTGGTGCAGACGAACCCGCCCCTACCCGATCTCCTGCGCGGAGGGTACCGGGTGGTGGTCCGGGCACTGGGGGATGAAGAATACCGGCGGGAATTGGAGGGGAACGACGAGCAACCCGGCGAGATCAGATTACCGACCGGCCGGTGGACGACGGTGGTCCTGACCGCCACCGGGCCCGCCGGAGAGGAGGAAGTGCGCCGTGTCGACCTTTAACGGGTGCCGGTTCCTCTTTGGGATCCATTGCCACCAACCGGTGGGCAACTTTCCCGGAGTGTTCGAACAGATCTACAACCAGGCCTATCGCCCAACCCTGGAGGTGCTGAGCCGTTTTCCCTCCTGCCGGTTTGCCGCCCACTACACCGGTCCCCTGCTGGAATGGTTGGCGCAAAGACACCCGGAACACCTGGAGGCGCTGGCGGACCTGGCCAAGCGTGGCCAGGCGGAGATCCTGGGTGGAGGCTTCTATGAGCCGATCCTGCCGGTCATCCCCTCCCGTGACCGGCGGGAACAGTTGAGGCGTCTCCGGGACTTCTGGGGAGAGCGTTTGGGGGAAGCCCCCAAGGGCGCCTGGTTGGCGGAACGGGTCTGGAGTCCAGAATTGGCGGATGATTTGGCCGAAGCGGGGTACGGATACGCACTTTTGGACGACGACCACTTCAAGGGTGCGGGTCTTGGAGAGCATGAGTTGAACGGTTACTACCTGACCGAGGCGGGTGGGAAGGCGGTTCGGGTCCTGCCCATCGCCAAACGGTTGCGTTATCTGATCCCCTTCCGGCCGGTGGAGGAAGCGGTGGAGGAACTGGCCGGACTAAGGGGCGCGGCGGTGTTGGTGGATGATGGAGAGAAGTTCGGCGCCTGGCCGAACACCTACGCCTGGGTGCACGAGGGCGGCTGGCTGGCCCGTTTCCTGGCCGCGGTGGACAGCCACCCCGGGATCAGAATGGAGCGGATCGGCGATTACCTGGATCAGGTCGCGCCCATGGGTTACACCTATTTACCCACCGCATCCTACGCCGAAATGGGGGAATGGTCCCTGCCGGCGCCGGCGGCGGTCCGTTTGGCGGACCTGAGGAGGTCCATGGGGGAGGAAGCGGGAAATTACCTGCGGGGAGGCACTTTCCCCTATTTTTTCGTCAAGTATCCCGAGGGTGGCTATTTGCGTCAAAGGGTGCTGGCGGCCGGCAAACGGGAGGCCGTGTGGCGGGACCGGGAGGCCACCGAACACCTGCTGCGGGCTCAGTGCAACGACGCCTATTGGCACGGCGTCTTCGGTGGCATCTACCTACCCCACCTGCGGCGGGCATTATGGGCGGAACTGATCGCGGCGGAGCGAGGGCTGCCGCCGGAGCTGTGGACGGCTGACCTGGACGGGGACGGAGCGGCGGAGATCTTTTGCCGCACCGGGGAAGGGAGCTTCTGCTTGCGCCCCCGCGACGGGGGCACTCTCCGGGAGTGGAGTTTGCCGGCTTGGGGGGCCAACCTGGGAGACGTGCTGGCCCGCCGGCCCGAAAGCTACCACCTGCGCGGGGAAGAGGAAGTCGGACCGGCGGGGGGGGTGTCATCCATCCACCAGCAGAACCTGGAGCCGTGGGAGGCGGGAGGCTATGACCGCCACCTGCTCAGCGCCTTTCGGGATGAGTTCCGGGCGAAGGGCGAACCGGCCGGCGGTTTCGCCACGGGAACCTACGAGGCCCGGTGGCGGGTGGAGGAGCAAACGGCGAAAGTAAGCTTGCGCCGGGCGAACGCAAACCGGTGGGTGGAGAAGGAATTTTGCTGGCCCTTTGGGCAGCGGCGAATGGAGGTGGGTTACCGGGTATCCGGAGAGCCGGGTGACTGTTTCCTGGTTGAGTTGGCCCTGGGCCTGCCGGCCGGCGACTCGCCCGCCGGAACCCTGTTGGTTGACGGCGAGGTGGTCGGCGGATTCGGGGGGACGTTCGAAAGGACCGGGAGCGAGATCCTCTGCCGGGACGCGGTGGCGGGCGGGGAACTGCGCCTGACGGTGATGCCGCCGGCGGTTCTAAGGGTGCGACCGGTGCGGACGGCGTCGCGCAGCGAACAGGGAGCCGAGGAGGTCATGCAGGGGCTGGCGCTGAAGATGAGTTGGGCGCTCGGACCGGAGAGGAAGGAGTTGGTGTTCAAGGCGACCTGGGATGGTTCGTCATAACCTGGTGGCCACCTGCGCCACGAACCCGGCGACGGGCGCATGTACGTAGCCGAACCCTTCCTTAAATATAGAGGCGGCACAACGTCCTAAAAAAGGTCCGAGATCCTTGGACTCTCAGCGGATTTCACCAGAAAGGGGCAAGGTATGGCTAGGCACCTGAGCATTATTTTGCATTGTCATATTCCGTGGGTTTTGGGCGAGGGGGTCTGGCCGCATGGTAGCCACTGGTTGCACGAGGCGGCGGCGGATTCCTACCTGCCCTTGATTGAAGAATTGTCCCAACTGGATACGGGAGGGGTGGCGGTCAGTTTCACCCCCGTTCTCCTGCGCCAACTAATGGACCGGGGCTGGCAGGATGACTTCCGGGCTTATTTGGTGGAGCGGCGGGACGCCGCCAGGGCGGACGAGAGGGAGTTCGCGGACGGAGGTCGGCGGAGTAAAGCCGACCTGGCCTGTTTTTGGGCCGACGAGTACGACAGGAGGCGAAAGCTTTTTGTCCAGTTGGGCGGTGATATCGTTGGAGCCTTCCGGGCGCTGGCCGAGGACGGGCGGGTGGAGATCATGACCTCGTCGGCCACCCATGGCATCCTGCCCCTCTTGTCCGAGAAAAGCCGCCGCGCTCAGGTGGCTTTGGGGGTGGCGACGTCGAAGGCCGCTTTCGGTCGTGCTCCGGTCGGATTCTGGTTGCCCGAGTGCGCCTACCGGCCGGGGATCGAAGACGATCTGGCCCGCGAGGGGCTGGGTTACACGCTCCTTGACTCCGGCCTCCTGCGGGGGGGAGTCAGGGTTGAGCCTTACGGCGGCGGCAAACCGGCTGATGTCTTGGCCGGTGGTGATGGCTGGTCGCCCCACCGGTTCTATTTCTTTCCCAATGGCGCCACGGGTTTTTTCGTGCGGGATCCGGCCACGGCGTTGCAGGTCTGGAGCCGTCAGTGGGGTTATCCCGGCGATCCGGCCTACCTGGAATTTCACAAGCAACGGGATCCCGGGGGACATCGCTATTGGCGGGTCAGCGATCACAACTGCGACTTGGCCTACAAGGAGCCATATGAGCCGGGAGTCGCGGGGGACGTCGTCGGCAGGCAGGCCGACCATTTTGTGGCTCAGGCCATGGAAACTTTGGGGTACGAGCCGGATGGCGTTTTGGTGGCCCCGTTCGATGCGGAACTCTTCGGTCACTGGTGGTTCGAGGGGCCGCGGTGGTTGGGCGAGACGCTGCGGCGTTGGGCGGCCAAACCGGGTTGCCGGGTCACCACGCCCGGACGTTACCTGGCCGAAAACGATCCGGCCGGGTGGATGGCTCCGGCTGCCGGCACCTGGGGAGAAGGGGGGGACTTTCGCGTTTGGGACAACTCCGGGAACCGGTGGGTCTGGGAGGCCATCCGGGAAGGAGAAGAAAGGGTGGTCCGGTTGGCCGAACAGTCTCAAGGGGCGCGGGCTGCGGCGGCGGCCCAAGAACTGCTCCTCTTGGAGGCCTCCGATTGGCCGTTTTGCCTCTTCACCGGGCAGGCCAGCGATTACGCCAGGCAACGCCTGGAGCGGCACCGGCGCCGGCTGGCGGATCTGGCGGGTACGGCGGACCTGAGCGGGGAAAGGCTGATCTTCGAGGAAATCGATCCGGCGTGGTGGAGATAGCGGCCATCCGCGTAGAAAAAAAGGAGCGCCCGCGCCGACCTGGCGGCGGGCGCTCTTTTCGGCGGTGTGCGGCTGCTATAGCATGGGAGCCACTCTCGGTGGCGAACTGGGCGTCAAAGGGTTCGGCGACGGTCCTCGGCGCCACAGGTGGCGCCTGCGCCACGCTCCAGGCGACGGGCGCATGTACGGAGCCGAACCCTTCCTTCGGGGAACGCTTGACTGTTTCTTTCCAACGGGATACCATGCGGACAAGGGGAAGGATGGAACGATTTTTCCACCCAGTTTGCCGGAAATGGTGGGTTGTTTTTAGTTTTGGACGAACGAACGCTGGAGTTGCTGGATTTCCCCAGGCTCCTTTCCCTTTTGGCGCAGGAGACCGCCACCGTTCGGGGAAAGGAGATGGCCCTTGAACTGCGACCGGCCGTCGATCCTGCCGAGACGGAGGCCGCGCAGGTGATGACCTCGGAAGCGGTGGCCTTCCTGCGCGAGGGAGAGTTGTCCCTGGACGGAGTCGAGGAGATCCGTGCTTGCCTGACCAGGGCGACCAAGGGGGGACGCTTGGCCTCGCGGGAGCTGTGGGAGGTGGCCACGACCATCGGCGCCGGAGAAAGAATCCGCGGCGTTCTCCGGGAGCGGGGAGGGGAGGCGCTGCGCCGCTTGTCCAGCCGGCTGCGGGAAGGCGGTGAGTTGGGGGCGGAACTGAAACGCTGTCTCGTTCCGCCGGGCGAATTGGCCGACGGTGCTTCGCCGCTTCTGCGCTCCTTGCGGCTTGAGTTGCGGGATGCCGAGGCCTCCTTGCGCCGAACCCTGGAGGATACCGCCCGGCGCCTTTACGAACGGGGCTTGCTTCAAGAGCCGGTGGTGGTGCTGCGGGACGGACGGGGGTGCCTGCCGGTCAAGCAGGAGCACAAAGAGGCGGTGGACGGATTGGTTCATGCCGCATCCAACACGGGGGCAACCCTCTTCGTCGAACCGCGGGAGGCTTTTCGCCAGGGTGACCGCTTGCGGACCCTTTACAGCCGAACCGAAGCGGAGGCTGAACGCATCCTGTGGCAATTGTCCGTTCTGGTGGGCGCGGCGGCCGGGGAAATCGAGGAGACGGCGGCCGCGCTGGCGGAACTTGATCTGAGCCTGGCCAAAGGACGACTGGGCATTGTCTGGGAAGGTGAGCGCCCGGTTTTCAACCGGCAAGGGCACCTCCGGATCAGAGGTGGGCGCCACCCTCTGCTGGGGGAAAGGGCCGTTCCGATCGACCTGGAGGTGGGAGACCGGTGTTTGGCCCTGGTGGTGACCGGACCAAACACCGGGGGAAAAACGGCGGCTTTGAAACTTGCCGGAATCATGGTCCTCATGGCCCAAAGCGGCCTGCGCCTGCCGGCGGCGGAGGTGGAAGTGCCGGTCTTCCGGAGGGTTTTGGCGGACATCGGGGATGCCCAGAGCCTGGAGGGTGACACCAGCACTTTCTCTTCCCACCTGCGCCGGATCATGGCGATCCTGGAACAAGCGTCCCCGCATACCCTGGCCCTATTGGACGAGATCGGGGCCGGCACGGATCCGGAGGAGGGCGCCGCGCTGGCCCAGGCCATCCTGGAAACGCTGGTCGAGAAGGAATGCCGGGTGGTGGTCACCACTCATTACGGACGGCTCAAGGCTTTTGTGCATGGGCACTCTCGGATGGAAAACGCCGCGGTGGGCTTTGACCCGCCGACCGGAGCCCCCACCTATCGACTGGTTCAGGGGATTCCGGGGGAAAGCGAGGCGCTCGCCATCGCCCGGCGGTTGGGACTGTCCGGAGAGGTCATCGACAGGGCCGGAGAGCTTCTGGGGCCGGAGCAGGTCCGGTTGGGCGAGTTGTTGCGTCATTTGGAGGAGGAGCGGGCCGGTCTCGCTCGAGCTCGGGAGGAAGGGGAGAGGGCGGCGGCGCAAGCCGAAAGATCGCTGGTCGCGGCGGCCGAGGCCGAGCGAAAAACCATGGAGCGTGTCCGCGAGGCTTACGCCGAGGCGAGATCCCTCTTGGCCGAGGCCGGGCGCGAGGCCGAGACGGCTCTGAAGAAACTGCGGCGAGCCACGACGCGTGAAGAATTCGAGGTCTGGCGGGACAAAATGCGGTCGCTGCAACGGCGGGTGCCGGATGTGCAATGGGACTGCCATTTGGGGACACCGGACGGAAAAGAGGCCGGGAGACCGGCGCAGGGTGAGCGGCAGACCTTTCTGGAAAAAAGTGGTAGCATTTCCTCGGAGATCGACCTGCGGGGGGAGAGGGTGGAGGACGCCCTGGCCCGGTTGGACAAGTACCTGGACGATTGCCTCTTGGCGGGAGTGGCCAGGGTGCGGATCATCCACGGCAAGGGAACGGGAGCGCTCCGGGCGGCGGTGCGGGATTACCTGAAGGGCAGCGACGGGATTACCTCCTGCCGGAGCGGGGAGAATGGGGAGGGAGGAGAAGGAGTTACGGTGGCCGATTTGGAATAGAAATGAACCGTGGCGTTTGGCGGATGAGGGAATGGTGAGCGGAGAGGGGCATGAGGGCAAGTGGATGTTTTTTTCGGGGATGTGGCGGCGGTTCCTTGGCTTGACCTGGACGCTCCCTGGAAAACCATCGGCGGATTGGATGAGATCCTGGACGGCCTGACGCCTGCGGGGGTGTTGGTTGAGGAAGGGGCCACCGTGGCCGAGGGAGTCGTTTTGGGGAGCACACGGCTTTTCCTGGGTCGTCGGGCCAAGGTGGATCCGGGCGTGGTCTTTACCGGAGGGCCGGTCTATGTGGGAGAGGACGTCGAAATCAGGGCGGGAGCTTACCTGCGTGGTCCGGTTTTCCTGGGACCGGGAGTGGTGGTGGGGCATGCCACCGAGGTGAAAAACGCCCTGTTTCTTCCGCGGGCCAGGGCGCCCCACTTCAATTACGTCGGGGATTCCATTCTGGGGGAGAACGTCAACCTGGGAGCGGGCGCCATCATTTCGAACTTCAAACTGGACGGCGGTCAGATCAAAGTGACCTGGAGGGGGGCGAGGGTGAGGACCGGCGTAAACAAGCTGGGAGCCATCCTGGGGCAAAACTGTAGCCTCGGCTGCAACACTGTCTGCAACCCGGGTACGGTTTTGGAACCGGGAACGAAGGTCTTTCCCTTGGCGACGGTGCGGGGCGGCGGAAAATCGTCAAGCGGGGTGAAAAAATGCGAGTAGCCATCGTCGGCGCCGGGGCGGCGGGAATCGCCGCCGCTTCGGCGGCAGCCAAGCGGGGAGTTCAGGTCACCCTGGTGGAGGCCGGGAGGATCGGGGGGAACGGGTGGACGGGCGATCTCCTTGGATCAAAGGTTTTCCTGGAGGCGGCCGCCGGGGGTGAAAAGGATTTAAACGCGATTTGGCGTCGCCGTTTGGCGGACGAGGAGGAAGTGACCGGGCGATTGAGGGAGGAGTTGGACGAAAAAGGCATCCGTAGCCTGTCCGGACGGGCGACTTTCCGGTCGCCCGCGGCGATGGAGGTCGGTGGAAAGCCCCTGCCGGCCGACGGATTTATCTTGGCCACCGGCTCCCGGCCGAGGATGGATTCCAGGTTCCCCTACGACGGGGAAAGAGTTTTCACCACCCGCGACGCCTTGAGGGGAGGACGTTGCCCGGGCAGCATCCTGGTCGTCGGGAGCGGTCCCAGTGGAACCGAGTACGCGCACCTTTACGCCGCCTTCGGCGCCAGGGTCACCCTCCTTGCCTCCAGGGAGCATCTCCTTCCCTGGGAGGATCCGGATGTGGCTGCGGCCGTGACCAAGGCTTTCCGGGAGCGTGGGATCGGGGTGGAGACGAAGGCGCGGGTGGAGAACATACAGGTCGAAGGTGAGGGTGTTCGGGCGACCTGCGCCGACGGGCGGGAATTTTCCGCGGAGGCGGCCCTGCTGGCCATCGGCGAAGAGGCCAACGTGGCCGACTTGAATCTTGCGGCGGGCGGGCTTTCCCTTGATGAAAAGGGTAGACTGCCCGCGGGGAAATGGGGTGAAACCTCCGTGCCCGGCGTATATGTAGCGGGGGACCTCACCGGGCGCTTCCGCTTGGCCAGTGTCGCCGCTCGCCAGGGGGAGGTGGCGGTTGGGCATCTCCTGGGGGAGCCGGTAGAGCCCCTGGATTACAGTGGAGTGGTCGCCGCTGTTTTCTCCGAACCGCAGGTGGCCAGTTGCGGAGTCACCGAAACCGTTGCGACGTGGCGCCGGCTGCCGGTGCGCATCTGGAAGGTGGAACTGGGGGGGTTGAAGCTCCTCCTGACCAAACGGGCCGGTGGTTTTTGCAAGGTTACGGTCGATGAGGGTTCGGGGGTGGTTCTGGGCGCGAGTGTCGTGGGGGGGGAAGCCGCCGAATTGGCCGGGGCGCTGAGCTTGGCTGTGCGGGCCAAAATGACGGCCGGGGATCTGGTTAAGGCTTTCCAGGTCACCCCTTCCTGGGCGGAAAACCTGGGGAATTTGTGTCCGGTGGGTTGAATTGGGCAAATCCCTAAGACCCCACCCGTGGCGGGTGGTCATCGTCTTGACCGCCGTCCTCGTCGGGGCCGTGTTGGTGGCGCATCTCCTTTTCCGTATGGCCGGGTTTCCGCAAGGGTGGCCGTCCGCCATCCTCTACGTCTTGGGAATAATCAGCACCGCCGGTTATTTTCCAAAAGGGGTGAGCGGCTCCTGGTTGCTGGTGTCCTTCAGCCTGTTCCTGATGGTTCTCGAATGGGCCTTTCTCCTGGTGCTGCTGCCTCTATTCCTCCGAGAATGGCTGGGGGAATACTTCGAATCGCGCTTGCCCACGGAGTTGCCGCGGAAGCTGAGTGGGCACGTCCTCATCTGCGGCTACAATTCCCAGGTGGAATCCCTGCTTCAGGACTTGCAGCAAGCGGGGAAAAAACATGCCCTCATGTTGCAAAGCCGCGAAACGGTGGAGGGGCTGGTGGCGCGGGGAACGGTTTGCGCCCGGGGCGATCCGGGTGAGGCGGAGGACCTGCGCCGGGCCAGGCTGGAAACGTGCAGCGTCCTGGTGGCCGCCGGCACCGACCAGGAGAATATCCGCGTCTGCCTCGCGGCCAAAAGGCTGCGGGAGGATGTTCGAGTCATCGCCCTGGCGGAATTGACCGAGAGCGCTCGGGTTTTGACCAAAGCCGGGGCGGAGGCGGTGGTGGCCCCGAAAATGGTCCTGGGAACCGCCATGGCGGTGTGGGTCGTTTCTGCCGGGACGGTGCGCCTGGAGGCCGTTGCTCAATTTCCGGCAGCCGGTTACCTGGTTCATTTACGTCTGAATGAAGGGTGCCGGCTGTTGGGGCAACCCTGCGGGTTCCTTGCGGAATGGCCGGGGGTGATCTTGGGAATCTGGACTCCGGAGGGCGCGTTCGTGCCGACCGGGGCGGATGGGATGTTGAGGGCGGGGATGACGGTGGCCGCCGTGGCCAGGTCCGAGGATTGCCTGGAGATTGGTCGTCGCGGGAGTCCCAAGCCTGCGGCTCATGTGGTGGTGGCCGGAATGGGTGACGTGGGCCGGGAGGTCTGCCACCTCCTTTCCACCCAGGGGGTGGCAACCACGGGCCTGTCCCACGCCGACGAAATGCGCCAGGGCGCGACCAGGCGTTCCGAGGCCCTGCTGGGGGTGGGGATTGCCAGGGCGGACGGATACGTTTTGGCCATGGACAACGACGACCACGCCACCTATTCGGCCCTGTTGGCCCGCGAGATGGCCCATGCCGGAGGATGGAACCTGCCGATCGTGGCCAGGGCCAACCAGCGGCGGGCCGTGGACGTGCTGCGGGCTGCGGAGGTGGATGAGGTTTTCTGCCTGGCCGACGTGGCCGATACCCTGCTTTCGGGACTGGTCCTGGGCAGGTATCGGACTCCCTCGCCGGCGGCCCATTACCGTGTTCGTCGCGGCTTTGTGGGGGAGGTTGCGGGGATACGGCTGGGCGCCGTCCACGACGGTGTCTGCAGTATCCACGGGGAGGGGTCGGAAGGGGGGGGAGGGGATTGCCTGATCAGTCTGGAGCTTGACGGTGCCGGAATGGAGAAAAAGGCTCGGTGAAAAATGATTAAGGGAGGGTTTGCACAATGTTGGCCATCGATTACGAAAAAGGAAGGGCCAGGATTTACGCCGAATGCGTGGCGTTGGGGATAAAGCCGGTGGCCCAACTGGGCGAGTATGACGTCGGCGACCCCCGCCTGGTTCAGTTGCGCAACGAATTTTTGAATCTTTCTTTGGAGCAAGGTATCCGCTACGTGGAGGTGAAGGGCAAGGGGGGCAAGGTGGGGGCCTATTTCACTCGTTACCATCACCAGCAGATCATCCTGCGCGCCTGGGAGGAGGTCAAGGCGGTGTTGGGGGAAGCCGCCCTCTCGCCCGAGGAGCGGGCTATTTTTTATCACTGGCTGGAAGGGAAAGTTTATGGTTACAGCGAGGAAGCGATCAAAGATTGGGTTGAGCAGCGTCCGGAATCTTTCGTCGAGGATTGAGCGTCGGGCCTCGAAAACAACCGCCTGCCCGGGGGTGGTTTCGCGAAAACAACGTTGGAGTCACTTTTTACCACCTGGGAGGGTGCCAGACGAGCGGAGTAAATGATGGGTTCGACTGGCGGCGGTTCTTGGCGCTTTGCCTGGGCAAACTGACTCAAGGAGCGAGCCGCTTCCTGGGGCGGGGCGGTTCCAGCTTTCCCGGGCGGATCATCCTGTGGGTGGATCCGGCCTTCATCAGGGTGATGGCCGGGAAAATGGCCCGCGGGACGCTGGTGGTCACCGGCACCAACGGCAAAACCACCACGGCCAAACTGGTCGCCAGCATCCTGGGGGCCAAGGGTTGGGGAGTGTGCCGCAACGGCGCCGGAGCCAACCTGATCGGCGGGTTGGCGGCCGCTTTCCTGAACGCCGCCAACTTCTGGGGCAAGGTGCGTTGCCAAATGGCTCTGCTGGAAGTGGACGAAGCTACGGTGCCCCAGGCCACCGGCGAATTGCAGCCCGCGGCCATCGCCGTGACCAATTTCTTTCGCGACCAATTGGACCGTTACGGGGAATTGACCAACACGGTGGAATTGGTGCGCCGGGGGTTACGGGAGGCCGGGCCGCGAACGGTCCTGGTCCTGAATGCCGACGATCCCATGGTGGCCGGCTTGGGCAAGGGATATCCGGGTCCGGTACTCTACTACGGGGTGGAGGAACCCACTTTGGGCCGGCGGGAAAAGGAGCGGGACGCGGAGAGTCCCCCCTGCCCAAATTGCGGTGAACAGTTGGCCTACACCGTGACTTACTATGCCCACCTGGGAAACTATCGTTGCCCGGCCTGCGGTTGGGCCCGTCCCCGCCCCGAGGTGAGGCTGCAACGGTTGCGGTCGGAAGGTTCCCGCGGTTACGCCCTGGAGATGGGAACCCCCCAGGGGACGATCCGGGCGAAACTGCCGGTTCCCGGTTTTTATAACGTTTACAACGCCCTTGCCGCCACGGCTCTGGTCCAGATCTGCGGGGTGGAACCGGGCCTGATTGTCCGGGGGTTGGAGGGCTTTGCTGCCTCTTTCGGGCGCATGGAGCGCCTTCGAGTGGGGGGCACCCAGATCCTGCTGGCGCTGGTGAAAAACCCGGTTGGATTCAACCAGGTGCTGCAGGCGGTGTTGGAGGACCACGGACCCAAGGTCATCCTCTTCTTGATCAATGATCGTTACGCCGACGGGACCGACGTTTCCTGGCTTTGGGATGCCGACCTGGAGCGACTGGAGGGGGGGGCGGAGTTCGCCGGGGTTATCGTGGGCGGGTTGCGGGCCGAGGACATGGCGGTGCGATTGAAATACGCCGGGTGGCCGCCGGAGGCCATCCTGATGGAGCACAAACCGGCCCAGGCTCTGGAGCGGGCCATTGGACTGGTTCCCCCGGGTGGAATCATCTACGTTCTCCCGACCTATACGGCCCTGCTGGAAATCCGCGAGGTTTTGCAGCGGCGGGGATGGGCACGTCCTTTTTGGGAGGAAAGCTAGGGGGGGGGAGCGGCATGGAACTGAAGATCGGCCACCTGTACCCGGATTTGATGAACCTCTACGGCGACCGGGGCAATATAATCGTGTTGACCCGTCGTTGTTCCTGGCACGGGATCAAGGCGACGGTTGAGGAAATCAGGACGGGCGAGGAGAAACGGGCGGCGGAGTGTGATGTGGTCTTCATCGGCGGCGGGCAGGACCGGGAGCAAAAGCAGGTGGCCTGGGATCTGCGGGATCGCCAGGGACCGGCCTTGCGGGCGGCGGCCGCGGATGGAGTGGTGATCTTGGGGATTTGCGGCGGTTACCAACTCCTGGGGCACGAGTTCCGCACGGGGACGGGAGAAGTTCTGCCGGGAACCGGCATTCTTGACCTGGTGACCGTGGGGGGGGGAAAGCGTCTCATCGGCAACATAGCCGTGGCGTCCGATCTGCTGGGGGGGAAGACATTGGTGGGTTTCGAAAACCACTCGGGGAAGACCTATCTGGGAGAAGGGGCGAAACCATTGGGAAAGGTGCTCGCCGGATACGGCAACAACGGGGAGGACGGTACGGAGGGAGCTTACCATCGCAACGTGGTCGGAACTTACCTGCACGGCTCCGTCCTGCCCAAGAATCCCTGGTTGGCCGACTACCTGTTGGCCAAAGCGGTGGAACGGCGGGGTGGAACTTTAAAGCTGCGGGAGATCGACGATCAACTGGAGAGAACGGCACATGCGGCGGCCCTGCATCAGGTGGGGTTGGGAGGGAAAATGGAAAACTGAACTGGTTGGTAACCTATACCCGTAGCGGTATAACGGTTATAATATGGCCTGAGGAGGTTGACAACCTTGTCCGAAATGGAAGTTTTGGATTGTGTCATTGTCGGCGGTGGGCCGGGAGGATTAACGGCCGGCCTCTATGCGGCCAGGGCCAGGATGTCGGTGGTTATTTTGGAGCGGGGAGCTCCGGGAGGGCTTTTGGCCACCACCGATCACGTGGCCAATTATCCCGGCTTCCCCGAAGGGATTACGGGTCTGGAGTTGGCCGAACTGATGCGCCGCCAGGCGGAGAGTTTCGGGGCCGAGGTCACCTACGGGGAAGCTACGGCTCTGGAGCCGGGGAGGGAATACCACACCGTGCGCACCGAGGGGCGGGAATACCGGGCCAAGACGGTGATCCTGGCCACCGGCACCACCCATCGTCCGCTGGGAGTGCCCGGAGAGGAGAGGTTGCGGGGGAAGGGGGTGTCCTACTGCGCCACCTGCGACGGTGCTTTTTTCCGAGACCGGGAGGTGGCCGTGGTCGGAGGGGGCGACTCGGCGGTCCAAGAAGCCATGTTCCTGACCCGCTTCGCTCGCAAGGTTACGGTTGTCCATCGCCGGGACAAGTTGCGGGCCACGCCGATCATCCAGGAACGGGCTTTTGAAACGAGTGGCTTGGAGTTTCGCTGGAACGCGGTGGTGACCGAGGTCCTGGGCGAAGAGAAGGTGGAAGGGGTTCGCCTGTGGGACACCAAGACAGGGGAGAATGCCGGCGTGCTTCCGGTGGACGGGGTCTTCGTCTACATAGGGTTGCTCCCCAACACCGAGTTCGCGCGGGGAGCGGTGGAAATGGACGCTGCGGGCTATCTGGTGGCCGGCCCGGACATGGCCACCTCCGTGCCGGGGATCTATGCCGTGGGCGACGTCAGGGTGACGAGTTTGCGCCAGGTGGCCACCGCGGTGGGCGACGGGGCCATGGCGGCGGTGGCGGCCTACGAGCATTTGGGTTAGGGCCGCCGGTGGCCGAACCGGTTGGCCTGCCGGCGGCAGGCTGGAAAGGTAGTCGAGCATGGCTATGGGACAAGGGAACCTGAGCCGGGTGGTCATCGGCACGGCGGGGCACGTGGATCACGGAAAAACGGCTTTGGTTCGGGCCCTCACCGGTCAGGATACGGATCGGTTGCCGGCGGAAAAGGCCAGGGGTATCTCCATTGATCTGGGGTTTGCCTCCCTGAACCTGCCCAGCGGGCGGCAGGCATCCATCGTCGACGTGCCGGGCCACGAACGCTTCATCCGCAATATGTTGGCCGGGGCCAGCGGGATCGATCTGGTTTTGCTGGTGGTGGCGGCCGACGATGGCGTGATGCCCCAAACCAGGGAGCATGTGGACATCATGCGTTTTTTGGAGGTCGGTGCCGGAGCGGTGGCCCTGACCAAGGCGGACATGGTGGACGATGAGTGGTTGGCTCTGGTGGAAGAGGAAGTGCGGGAGACCCTGCGAGGCACTTTCCTGGAGGGGTCGCCCCTGGTGCGCGTCTCAACGGTGAGCGGCGAGGGCTTGGCGCGCTTGCCGGTCGTTTTGGATGAACTGGCGGACAGGGTGCAACGGGAGGAAAGCCGGGCCTTTCCCAGGCTACCCGTGGACCGGGTCTTCAGCGTTTCCGGTTTCGGCACGGTGGTTACCGGCACCCTGGTGGCAGGGACCATCCGCGTGGAAGACCGCCTGGAGATTCTGCCGCGGGGGACGGTGGCCCGGGTGCGCGGCCTGGAGGTCCACGGGGAAAAGGTGCAGGAGGCCGTGGCCGGCAGTCGAACGGCGGTGAACCTGGCCGGGGTGGAAGCGGATCAGATCGGGCGGGGTGACGTGCTGGCCGCGCCGGGGCGGATGCGGGCGACCAGATTGTTCGCCGGGCGCTTGACCCTGCTGCCGGGGGCTCCCCTGTTGGTCAGCGGCACCCGCGTGCACCTGCACGCCGGCACCGCCGAAACCGCCGGGCGGATCATCCTCCTGGACCGGGAAACCATGGAACCGGGGGACGGGGGGATGATCCGGTTCCGGGCGGAGAAGCCCTTGGTGGTGGAGGGGGGGGACCGTTTCGTGGTCCGCTCCTATTCCCCGGTGACCACCATCGGCGGCGGTCGGGTTCTGGATCCGGCGTCCCGGCACAAGCGGTTTCGGGAGGCGGATTTGGTGGCGCTCTCCCGACGGGAAGACGCTTCGCCCGAAGAACTCATTCTCCTGGCTTTGGAAGGGAAAGATCCGGTGGCGCGGGGGGATCTGGCCCGCCGAGTTGGGCTGGACGATCCGGCCCTCGACGCGCAACTGAACCGTCTGGTCGATGAAGAAAAGGTGCTGTCCCTGGGGGGGGACCGGTATGTCTCCACGGGGGGGATGGCCGCGGCGGGAGAGGCCGTCGGCAAGTTTCTCGCGGATTTTTACCGGCACGAACCGCTGCGTTCCGGGGTGGGGAAGGAAGAAGTGAAAAGCCGTCTTTTTCCGAACCTGGAGGGCAAGGTTTGGAACGCGTTGGTTTCCAGGCTGGCGCAGGCCGGTTACCTGGAGGAGCGGGGGGAGAGGCTGGCTCTGCCCGGACACCGGGTGACTTGGTCGGAAGCCGCCCTGCGGGCCAGGCGGGAACTGGAGGCGCGTTTGCAAAAAGGCGGTTTCGCGCCGCCGCCCCAGGCCGAAGCGCTGAGGGATCTGCCGGTGGGGCCGCGGGAGACCCTGGACATCCTGAATCTCCTCTTGGAGGAAGGGGTTCTGGTGCGATTGTCGGAAGAGGTGGTCTGGCACCGGGAGAATTTGGCCGAGGCGACGGAGAAGCTGCGGGCGGCCTTGGCGGCTACGGAAGGAGGGCTTTCACCATCCGAGGTCCGGAATCTGTTGGGAACCACCCGGAGGCATGTGGTTCCCCTCTTGGAACATATGGATGGAGCGCGGCTGACGCGGCGGGTGGGGGACAGGCGGGTACTGATGAAAAACTGAAGGCATCCTCCGCTTGACGCGCGGGTGTGAGCTCGCGGCGGGTGTTCCAAGTTGCGAAAACGGTTAGGCTGAGCAAGAGGAGTGAATCCGGCGATGCGGATCGTGGAGAAACCTTGGGGGCGGGAGATCTGGTGGGCGCAGACGTCCAGTTACGTGGGAAAACGGATTGAGGTCAGGGGCGGTAACGCGCTCAGCCTGCAGTACCACCGGGAGAAGCTGGAGACCATGTATTTCGAACGGGGGGAAGGGGAACTGACCCTCGGCGATACGGTGCGTCCCATCCCGGTGGGTGAGGCGGTGACCATCATCCCGGGGACCGTGCACCGGATTCGGGCCGTCAGCGATGTGGTTATCTGGGAGGTGTCGACTCCCCAAGTCGAGGATGTGGTGCGGTTGGCCGATGAATACGGCCGGGGAGGCGCCGGCGGGGGGAAAGGGTGATGGCAACCGAAGTTCTCCACGCTCCGGCCAGATGCACCACTTGGGAATACGAGTGGAGTCTGCCGGCTAAATTGGAGGAGATCCTGCGGCGTTCCGGGGTTTCGGCCATGGTTACGCCGGGTGAGTATGTGGCGGTGAAACTGCACCTGGGTTCGGAGGGAGCTTTCCGTACCATCAGGCCGGTTTTTGTGCGCAAGGTGGTGGAAGCCATCCGGTCGGCCGGCGGAATACCCTTCGTTACGGACACCACCCGGATACCGGGCCTCGAATACCTGGAGGTGGCCGCCGCCAACGGCTATTCCCACCTGACCTGCGGGGCGCCGATCATCATGGCCGACGGGATTTTCGGCCGGGACGTGGTCCGGGTGCCGCTCGGTGAGGGAGCGCCGGTGGCGGAAATGGGGGTGGCTTCGGCGATTTACCACGCCGGGGCCATGGTGGTGCTGACCCATTGCAAAGGACACATCGGCCCCGGCTACGGGGGTGCCATCAAGAACGTGGCCTTCGGGGGGGTGGGAAGGCGCACGCAGGACGATGGGGTCAACCGTGGCCACCTGCACAGTGTGGAGAACCTTCCCCCGGCCTGGAACCCAAGACTTTGCACTTTTTGCGAACGGTGTGCCGCCGTTTGTCCCATCAACGCCATCGAGATCGAGAAGACGGTTTCTTTAAAGGTAAACGAGGGTGTTTGTGACCGCTGTGGCCGTTGCGTCCGCATCTGCCACGAGGAGGGAGGGGCGCTGTCCATGCCCATTTCCGAGGAGGTCTTTGCGCGGGGCATGGTTGAGGCGGCGCGGGCGGTATTGTCCACTTTCGCTGCGGGGAAGGTGCTCTACCTCAACTTCCTGCAGGAACTGCAGCCCGAATGTGACTGCATGCCGGTGGCGGACGTGCCGGTGATGCAGGATCAGGGCATCCTGGCGGGCCTGGACATCGTGGCGGTGGAGACGGCCACCCTGGACTTGCTGGACGCGGCTCCTCCCTTGCCCCAGTCCAAGGCGGAGGACGCCGGCATCGGGGAGGCGGGGGACGTCCTGGGGAGGATCAATCAGCGAAGGACCAGGCTTCCCCTGGAATACGCGGCGGCGCTGGGTCTGGGGGAAAGCGCCCACCGTCTGGTGACGATTCATTCCAAGCGAAGGTCGAAGGTGGGGAAACCCCCGAGGGAGCACCGCCGGTAGGGCGGGAGTTTCCGGCATTCCACCGGCGGCTCTGTCGTATGCTGGAAGGCGGAAGTGGCCAGGCAGGGGATGGGCGAACGGAAGAAATACGCGGTGAAGCGACAGGGAGAGGAAGATCAATTGGATGATGCTCGTCACTTTGGAAGATCTAAAAAACGACCCGGAAGTTGATATTTATATCACCAGGTGCAATGAACACCTCAAAGCCCTGGGCTACACCGAACATGGTTTCCGCCACGTGGGGTTGGTGGCCAACATCGCCCGCAATTTGCTGGCTCACCTGGGATTTGAGGCCCGCGAAGCGGAGCTGGGCGCCATCGCCGGCTACCTGCACGACATCGGCAACGTGGTCAACCGTGACCACCACGGCCAGACTTCGGCATCCATCACCTGGAACCTGCTGCGCCAGCGGGGGATGGCTCCGGGGGAAGTGGCCACGGTCATCGCCGCCATCGGCAACCACGAAGAGGAGTACGGCCAGGCGGTCAATGCGACGGCGGCCGCGCTTATTCTGGCCGACAAGTCGGATGTTCACTTCACCAGGGTTCAGAACAAAGATTTATCCACATTTGACATCCATGACCGGGTGAACTATGCGGTCAAACATTCGTTCCTACGGGTGGAGGCGGCCAAAAAAGTAATTTTGCTGGAACTGACGGTGGATACCGGTTTTTCGCCGGTGATGGATTACTTCGAAATTTTCTTGACGAGGATGGTGATGTGTCGCCGGGCGGCAACTTTTCTGGATTGCCGTTTTGAACTGTCGATCAACGACGTGCGACTGCTCTAACGGTTGGGGGTTGATGAGACGTGACGGGAAAGGAAGAAAACCTGTACCGGATCAGCCGCCTGGGAGCACGGACAGGCGAGATTCTCCTGCGTTGCGGGGCCGAAACCTACCGGGCCGAGGAGACGGTGGAACGCGCCTGCCGAGCGGCGGGAGCCAAAGGGGTCAACGTGTACGTCACGCCGACAGGGCTTTTTCTGTCGGTGGACGGTGACGGAAGCCCGGCGGCGGTGGAGATCCGGCGAGTTCGTCGCCGGGACGTCGATTTGGACAAAGTGTCCAGGATCAATGCCCTGGTGCGGACCTGGGAGAGGGAAGGGATCGAACCGGGTTTGGGGGAAGCGA
>JAJZBP010000206.1 GCA_021798855.1 Bacillota bacterium | reverse complement strand
GGGCGTCCTTGCCCTGATATCCTTCCGCCAGTCCCTGCAGGTAGGCCACCTGGTGGTTGATATCCTGGGTTATTTCCATGGTATTCCCTCCCCGGCGCGAACTGAAGTTAATGTTTCCGCCTTGGGGGGGTCCTATCCGAGAAAAACACCACCGGTGGAAAAACGTTCAGGCCCGGCTTAGGTAGTTGCCGCTACGGGTGTCCACGATGATCCGATCACCAGGATTGATGAAAAGAGGCACCTTGACCACGTAACCAGTTTCCAGTTTGGCCGGTTTGGAGCCGCCGGCGGCCGTGTCCCCCTTCAGACCGGGGTCGGTCTCCACCACGGACAGTTCCACCGAATTTTGCACCTCAACCCCGAAAAGCGAACCCTGAAAAAGCAGGACATTGACGTTCATGTTTTCCACCAAAAAATTGACGGCATTGCCCATTTGCACCTGTGGAACGGTGAGTTGTTCGTAGGTCTCCAGATCCATCAGGGTGTACTGGTCATCGCTGCGGTACAAAAACTGCATTTCCCGTTTCTCCAGGTGGGCCCGCGGCAACTTCTCCCCCGCGTTGAATGTGCGCTCCAAGACCGAGCCGGTTTTGGCGTTCTTGAGCTTGGTCCGGACGAAGGCCGAGCCCTTGCCCGGTTTGACGTGCATGAACTCGACCACGGTGTAAACCTCTCCGTCGAGTTCAATGGCCACTCCGGTGCGCAAGTCATTGGTCGAAATCAACTGTTCATCCTCCTCGCCCAAACTAAATGGATAAAAATTTGCCGGCTTTGGTCAGGATATCCGGCCCACCGGCGGTCACCGCCACGGTTTCCTCCAGGCGGATACCGCCCCAACCCGGCAGATAGATCCCCGGTTCCACCGTGACCACCATTCCTTCCTCCACGATGGTGCGGGACGTCGTGCGCAACCTTGGCTCTTCGTGAATCTCCAGTCCCACGCCGTGCCCCAAGGCATGGACGAAGGCGTCTCCCAGACCGGCGTCGTTCAAGACCCGACGGGCCGCCGCATCCACCTCTTCGGCGGGAACGCCTGGGCGCAGGACATCCAGGGCGGACTCCTGGGCCAGCCGAACCAATTCGAACAGTTCCGTCTGCCTGGGGGAAGGCTTTCCCCCAACCACCAGGGTTCGGGTGGTGTCGGAATGGTATCCCTCCCAAACCGCCCCGAAATCGCAAACCACCAACTCGCCCGCCGCCAGGGGGCGCGTCGTCGCTCCCCCGTGGGGAAGGGAGGCGCGGAGCCCGGAGGCGACGATGAAGTCGAAAGCGGTTCCCGCCGCCCCCCGTAAAAGCATCTGCCGTTCCAGCTCGAGGGATATCTCCATTTCGCGGACGCCGTCTTGAAACATGGGTAACACCGTTTGAAAAGCGGCGTCGGATATTTGCGCGGCCCGGCGGATGGCCGCCAATTCTTCCCGGCTTTTGACCAGGCGCATACCTTCGATCACCCCTTGGGAGGGAATCAACCTTCCACATCCCAAGGCCGTTTTGTACTTTTTCCAGGCGGCCACACTCAGGTGTTCGGCTTCCGCCAGGACGCGTTTGAGATGCGTCTCCTGGCACAGTTTGCCCACCGTAACCGGCAAGTCTTCACCCTGCTCCCGGCAGACGATCGATATTTCCCCGCAGCCCGCCTGTGCCGCCCTCTGGGCGTCTTCCCGGTAGCGGCCGTCGGTGACCAGGTGGGTCTTTTCCTCGGTGACCAAAAGCACCCCGGCCCCCGCAAAGCCGGACAAATAGTAACGATTGGCTTCCCCACAGATCAGGAAGGCATCGGATTTTCTCGCCGACAGGTACTTCCGCAACCTGAGCAGACGATCGATCAACGGCCGGCAAGCTCCCGCACCGCTCTGAGGGCCAGCAGGTAACCGAAGGAACCCAGACCGCTGATTTGGCCGTGGACCACGGGGGCGACCACCGAGAGGTGGCGGAATTTTTCCCGGGCATAGATATTGGAGAGGTGAACCTCCACCGCCGGCAACCCGACGGCGGCCAAAGCGTCGGCCAAGGTGTAACTGTAGTGGGTATAGGCGCCCGGGTTGATCACGATGGCGTCGAATTTACCCTGCGCGCCATGGACTAATTCAACCAAAACGCCTTCATGGTTACTCTGGTGAATTTCCACTTCCAAACCCAAGGCGGTGGCCTCGGCCTCGATCCGTAAGTTGACTTCCGCCAGGGATGACGAGCCGTAAACATCCGTTTCCCTGGTTCCCAACAGGTTCAGGTTGGGACCGTGCAAAACCAGAACGCGCACGTTCTTCTGACCTCGCTTCCTACATTGCGGCCGATGCGGATGGATCCTGATAAAGGGGGAAAGCCCGGCACAGGTCGGCGACCCGCCGGCGACAAAGCTCCTGTTTCCCTCCCGTCAGGGCGGCGGTGATGATTCGGGCGATCTGCCGCATTTCGTCCTCCCGCATTCCCCGGGTGGTCACGGCCGGCGTGCCGAGACGGATGCCGGAAGTCACGGTTGGTTTTTGGGAATCGAAGGGGATGGAGTTCTTGTTGACGGTGATGCCGATCTCCTCCAGCGCGGTTTCCGCCGCTTGGCCGCTTAGTCCACGGGGGGCCAGGTCGACCAGGATCAAGTGGTTGTCGGTGCCTCCCGAAACCAGCCGAAACCCCTCCGCCTGCAGGCTTTCGGCCAGAATGCGGGAGTTTTTGAGCACCTGTTCCTGGTATAGGCGAAAGGCGGGGGTGAGGGCTTCTCCGAAAGCCACCGCCTTCGCGGCGATGATGTGCATGAGGGGACCTCCCTGGACGCCGGGGAAAACGGCTTTGTCCACGGCCTTGGCCAGGTTTAGCCGGCAGAGGATCAGCCCTCCCCGTGGTCCGCGCAGGGTTTTGTGAGTGGTGGAAGTGACTATTTGGGCGTGGGGAATCGGGCTATCGTGCAAACCCGTGGCCACCAACCCGGCGATGTGGGCCATATCCACCATCAGCAACGCGCCGACGCGGGCCGCGATCCGGGCGAAAGCGGCGAAATCGATGCGGCGGGGGTACGCCGTTGCTCCCGTGACGATCAGACGGGGTTTTTCCCTGACGGCCAACTCCTCGACCTGACTATAATCGATGGTTTCCGTCTCCCGGTGTACCCCGTAGGGAATGAAACGAAACAGTCGCCCGGAGATGTTGACCGGACTGCCATGGGTCAGATGCCCGCCGTGCGACAGATCCATTCCCAAAACGGTATCTCCGGGGTCGAGGACGGCATAGTAGGCCGCCGTGTTGGCTTGTGCCCCCGAGTGGGGTTGAACGTTGGCGTGTTCGGCGCCGAAAAGGCTGCAGGCCCTGTTTCTTGCCGTTTCCTCCACCGCGTCCACGTGGCGGCAACCGCCGTAATAACGATGGTTCGGGTATCCTTCGGCGTACTTGTTGGTGAGGACCGTGCCGGCCGCTTCGAGGACGGCCGGACTGGCGAAGTTTTCCGAAGCGATCAGTTCCAAGCTGTTCCTTTGACGTTGCAATTCCCGGTTGATGGCCTCATTGACCTCCGGATCGGCGTCGGGCAGATAACGCAAAAATTTTCCCCCTTTTAAACCCGGACCTCGGGTTGATTCCCAACCACCCGTCATGGGGGCGAAGCAAAAGGAAAACCCGTTCTACCGGTTGTTCTCCGGCAGGGACGGGAGTAGCTCCGAAGGTGAACCTGCGTGCCTTGCGCCGGCCGTCTTGCCGCACCGCCAAGCCATCTTAAATAAGCCACCGCGTGTCGCACACCGTCTGGCCAAAATCAATTTAACAATAAAGCCAAAGCTTGTCAAGTTTGCCCCGGCTTTGCGGGTGCACCCCGGCGGAATCGGACATAATAATCCCGGGGCCGGGCCATGCTAAAAGGAAAGGAGGTGGGCAAACCCATGACGCCTAATCCCCAAGTGAAGTGCGATGTGGCCACCTGCAGGTACAACGTCGAAACCAATGCCTGCGTTGCTGCCGCCATCGCGGTGAACGGCAAAGCTGCCAACGCC
>JAJZBP010000205.1 GCA_021798855.1 Bacillota bacterium | reverse complement strand
GGAAGCGAAGGGAAGCGAAGGGAAGCGAAGGGAAGCGAAGGGAAGCGAAGGGAAGCGAAGGGAAGCGAAGGGAAGCGAAGGGAAGCGAAGGGAAGCGAAGGGAAGACATGAGTTTCACTCCACGTGTGCCGAAAAGAGCGGCGCCTTATTTGGCAAGTTGGAGGGCCGCGTTCGGAAGGGGATCTTCTCGACCGCTGATAGGTTATAATGTCGGGTGCGAGCGTTTTTTGCCGTCTTTCTGGAAATAAGGATGTTTTTTGGGGGGGCGACTCGGATGGTGGACATAAAACCGGAACCGGGTGGGGTTGAACCTTCCGCACGAGGTCCGGGACGGATCATCATCACCGTTTTGGGGGTCGATAGGGTTGGGATCATCGCCGGAGTGACCGGGGTTTTGGCGGAAGAAAGGGCGAATATCCTGGATATTCGTGAGACGATCATGGGTGACTACCTGACGATGATCTTGATCGCGGATCTTGAGAGTTGCCTGGTTTCCTTCGACGAACTCCTGACTCGGTTGGAAGCGCGGGGGAGGGAGTTGGAGGTTCAGGTCAATATGCAGCACGAGGACGTTTTTAGGTACATGCACCGAGTGTAGGGACCGGCGCGTTATTGGGACCGGGAGAGGGAGCGGTTCTTCCAAACCGGAATCGTCGGGATTTGTTTTTGGAGATCTGGATTTGGCCGGGTCGGCAAGGAATGGAGGGGGTCGGTGGCGTGGATGAAGAGCAATTGCAACAGGTGGTCAGTTTCGTCAGATCCGCGCTGGATGCGGTGGAGGAACGGTTTGAGGAACGGTTCGGCAAGCCGATCACGGAGAGACTGGACCGCCTCGAAATGGAAATGAACTACCTCCGAACGGAACTTACGGCTTTGCGGGCGAAACTCGACCGGGAGTTTGATCAGGTGAGAAAGCAAATACGGATCGGAGAAATCTAGGCAGGGACGTTTCGGTGCCTCCGGCGTCACGAACCAAGCCGGCGCCACGCTTCCGGCGACGGATGCATGTGCGCAGGCGAACGCTTCCTTTGCTTTCCTTTGAAAGTTCCCCGCCGCCGCTGAGGAAGGCGCCCACCGGGGACCGCTCCTTAGAACGGCGTCCCGCCGGCCTCGTCCCTTAGGGCAGGGGCCGATCCAATCGTTTCCTTGCCGGCAGGTAATGTCGCGGCGGGAGGCGAAATTCAAATCCAAAGAGCGAACGGAAGGAGATGCCCATGGCCGGCGACGGAGAATGGGTCGGATGCCCAACGGAGGATGGTTTTCGGATGGAGGCGTACCTGGCGCGGCCGACGGGGAAACCGCGCGGGGCCGTGATCCTGGCGGAAAACATTGGGGGGGTGGACGACACCATTCGGGAGGTGGCCCGTCGCTTGGCGCTGGAGGGATACCTGGTCCTGGCGCCGGAAATTTACACTCGGGACAACCTGCGCAAACGGATGGATCCCGTACACCTCGGGGCGGCGGCGGGCATGCGCCGGGCGGGCAAGTCCTTCACCCACCATAGATACCCGAATGCTCAGCACGCTTTCTTCGATGATTCAAGACCCGCCCACAATTCCGAAGCGGGCGCCGACGCTTGGGGACGGGTGAAGGCTTTCCCGCGGCAGAACTTGGGCTGATGGACCGCCCCCAAGCCGTCTTGGAACTAAAGGAACTCGACAAGGACATCCTGCGTACCCTGTACCGTTTCGGTTTCCTGGAAACGGAGCAGGTGGGACGCCTGTTCTGCACAGAGGAGCCGGAGCCGGCCAATGCGGTTGCCGGCAGGTTGCGCCTTTTGAAGCTGCGTGGGTTTGCCGGCTCGCTTCGGGAGCACAACCAAATGAAAACCCCGGCGGTGTCCCGAACCTTCTGGTTCTTGGATTCTTTTGGCCTGCGGGTGGTGGAGGAGATGGAGGGGATCCCGCGGGCGAATCGGGTCAAAAAGAGTGAGAGCATTCTGCAGATTCTCTTTTTGGAGCACATCCGCTTGACGAACGAGATTTACATCGAATTGGAATTGCTGCGGCGGCGGCGTTATCTCGACCTGTTGGTGTGGAGGGGGACGCGGGAGGGACGGCTGGAGTTTCCCGGTTTCACCGGTGGGGGGAGGAGCGTGCTGACGCCGGACGCCACGGTGACACTGGGGCGGGAGGGGAGGTTGGCCTCATGGTTTTTGGAGGTGGACCGGGCCACCATGAGCCTGACGCGGATCCGCGAGAAAATGGGCCGCTACCGGGAGATGTATGTGGAGTTGGCGCGTCCTGAACGGCTCCTCTTCCTGACGGTGGGAGAGGCACGGCGGGACGATGTTCAGAAATTGATGGCGGAGCATGGGCTGCGGGGAAGGTCGGTGCTCTTCCGAGACGCCGTGGGCCACCTGGTGGGGGGAGAAGGGGGGGAGGGGTAAGCGGGGGCGGGTCGGGGTGGTGGTCGGGGATTCCACACTCCACCGCCTGCCGGGCGGTCGCCCTAAACGCGGAGTGACCGTTCTCGGCGCCTCGGGGGGCGCCTGTGCCGGGCTCGAAGTTTTTGTCTCTGCCGGCGGTGCGTTCCCGGTGCCAAAGCCGTCCGCGCTACGATCCAGGCGGCGCACCCTTGCACGCCGGCGCGATCTTTTCTTGTTGAAGTGGAGTATCAGCGGGCGCTCCTTTCCTCCGGGCGATCCTGCCATCCGGATGGCAGGAAGTGTCGACTTTCCAGGAGCCGTTCATGGCCGGTGGGCACTCCTTTTCCTCCGGTCGGCCCGGGTGATCACCTCCGCCCAACGGGCCAAGCCGAGCGTGGAGAAGGACGCCGGCCCCCCGACGTTCGTAGGCTTGACGGTTTCTTCCGCCGGATGTTGTCGGGCCAACTCCCGGTCGAGGGAAAGGAGACCGGCCAACACGGTGGCGGCGGTCGTCGGGAAGCCGCCGACCCGTCGGCAATGGGCCAAGAGTTCGAGGGCACTGCGGTCCATGCGAAGGCTGACAACCTTTTTCTTCCGCACTGTGTTCACCTCGCGGCCATTTTATACAAGTGCCGGTATGTTGCGCTGCCGAAAGGCAATGGGATGCCGGAAAAAGGGGGGAATTCACCAGAAAAATGACGCCACCCGCGAGACCGCCTTTTCAGCCACCGTCAACCCCACCGTCGCCCGCGTCGTCGCCGGCAGGCGGTTCATCGCCGTCCTGGTCCGCGTTGCCGGCTTCGCCGTCATCCGGGACCGGAGCCTTGCCGCCGGTGCCTGCTCCGGGTTCTGCCCTTGGCACTGCGGCGGCGGACCCCGCCCCCGCCTCTGCCCCCGCCCCCGCCCCTGCCCCCGCCTCCCCGCCCCCCGAGGCGGCGGACCGCGGCCTGTGCGCCGCCCTCCACCACCACTTCGGTTTTCCCGCCTTTCGTGAAACCCAGGAGACCATCATTCGGGACATCCTGGCGGGCCGTTCAACCCTCGGCGTCCTGCCCACCTCGGGCGGCAAGTCCCTTTGTTATCAGTTGCCCGCCGTCCTTTTGCCCGGCGTCACCGTGGTCGTCTCCCCCCTGATCGCCCTGATGAAAGACCAGGTTGACGCGCTGCGGCGGCGGAACATCCCCGCGGCGGCCCTGACCAGCCACCTGGAGCCGCCCGCCCAGCGGGATACCCTGCAGGCCCTCCGGGAGGGCGCCCTGCGCCTCGTTTACGTCGCCCCCGAACGCCTGCTCAACCCCGAGTTCCTGGCCGCCGTCGGAGGCGTCACCGTCAGCCTGCTGGCCGTCGACGAGGCCCACTGCGTCTCCCAGTGGGGGCACGACTTCCGGCCCGACTACCGGCTGGTGCCCCTCTTCCATCGCCGCATCGGCGCGCCGCCGGTGTTGGCCCTCACCGCGACCGCTCCGCCCGCGGTCCGCCGGGACATCCTGCGGGAGTTGGGGATCGAAAACGCCGTGGTCGGCCCTTTCGACCGGCCCAACCTGCGTTACGGGGTGGCCGCCGTCCGGCAGGAAGAGGAGCAGCGGCGCGAAATCGTAGCCTGGCTG
>JAJZBP010000204.1 GCA_021798855.1 Bacillota bacterium | reverse complement strand
AAATCTACAAATTGACGCCCAAAAAGAACTGCCGGGAATGTGGAGTGGCCACCTGCATGGCCTTTGCCATGGCTCTGGCCAACGGCAAAGCCAAGGCGGAAGCCTGCCCTTACCTATCGGACGAGGCCAAGGCCGCCCTGGGCTCGGCCGCCGAGCCGCCGGTGCGTCTCGTCACCGTGGGGAGTGGGGAGCGGAAAGTGGAAGCGGGCGACGAGCACGTTCTCTTCCGGCACGAGAAGACCTTCTATCACCCGGCGGCTTTTGCCATTGTCCTGGCCGACACCCTCAGCGCGGAGGAACAGACGGCGAAATTGGCCAGGATTTCCGCCCTGGAATTCGAACGGGTGGGGATCATGATGCGGGTCAACATGGTGGCCGTGGAAGGGTTATCGAACGATCCGGGACTGTTCCGGGCGGCGTCCGAGAGGGCGGCGGCGACCGGGCTGCCCTTGGTCTTGGTCAGCCGGGACCCGGGTCTCCTGGCGGCGGCCTTGGAGTCGCCGGTGGTCAGGGAGAGTAAACCGTTGCTTTACGGGGTCACTCCGGCCAATCTGGAGGCGACCTTGCCGCTGGCCATCGGCGCCGGAGTTCCCGTGGCGCTTTGCGGCAGTCTGGATGAAATGGCCGAAATGGCCGAAAAAGCGGCGGCCGCCGGGCATCGCGACTTGCTCTTGGCGCCGGCGGCGAAGAATTCCGGCGACCTGCTGCGGGATCTGACTCAAATCCGGCGCTTGGCCCTGCGGAAAAAGTTTCGGCCGTTGGGCTATCCAACCCTGGTGGAGGCCAGGGGGGAAAACGTTTTTCTCGCGGCGGCCACGGCCGGCGTGGGGGTGGCCAAATACGCCGGCATCATTTTGCTGGACGAAGCCGAACACTGGCTGGCCCTGCCTTTGGTCACCCAGCGCCAGGACATCTACACCGATCCACAAAAGCCCATCCAGGTTCAGGCCAAATGCTACGAAATCGGTGACGTGGACGATGGTTCGCCCGTCTTTGTCACCACCAATTTTTCCCTCACCTATTTCTCGGTGCTGACGGAGATCGAAGCGTCCCGCGTCCCATCCTACCTGGTCACGGTGGACACCGACGGAACTTCGGTGCTCACCGCTTGGGCGGCGGGAAAATTCGGGGCCGAGGAGATCAAGGATGCGTTGGAAAACAACGCCGTGGAAGGCAAGGTTGGACACCACAAGGTGATCATCCCGGGTTATGTGGCTGTCCTTTCCGGGAAACTGGCCGCCGTTTCCGGGTGGGAAGTGTTGGTTGGTCCCAGGGAATCCACCGGGATTCCCACTTTCTTGCGCAGCCGCTGGAAGGCGGAGGAAGAAGCGGCTTCGGCTTAACCGGCGCAAGTCGCGACCAACGGACCAAGGACGCCTGGACAAGGGGGGGAGAATTACGGGGGTGAAATTTCTCCCCGCCGGGGTGGAAGTGAGCGCCCAAAGCGGGCGGACACTGCTGCGTTCGGCTCGGGAAGCGGGAATCCGGGTGCGGCAAACCTGCGGTGGACAGGGAACCTGCAACAAATGTGCCATGATCCTGAGGGAGGGGACGGTGGACTCCGCCCAGGAGGGTGCGGTATGGACGGACGAAGGCGGAACGACCTGGGTCCTCTCCTGCCAGGTGGTGGCGAATCCCGGGGCCGTTTTGGAGATCCCGGCCGCCGCGGCCTTGGCGGCGGTCACCGGTGGACAGGGCGTCCTGACGGAAGCGGACGAAGAGGAAACTCCGGAATTCGACCCGTTGCTGGCCATCAGGTCGTTGGAGCTTCCCCTTCCTGACCTGCAGGACAACGGCGACGACCTGATCCGCCTGCAGACCGTCCTGACCAGAGAAGAGGGGACGGTCCCCGGAATAAGCCTGTCGGCCTTGCGCAAATTGCCCCTGGCCCTGCGGGAAGACGGATTCCGGGTGAACGTTCTCCTCTCCAGACCTCCGGGATCGTCGCTGGTCGGCGATGTGTGGCCGCGGGCGGAGGCATCAACAACGGCGCTGGGTTTGGCGGTCGACGTGGGAACGACGACGGTCGCCGCGGCCCTGGTGGACCTGGAGCAGGGATACACCCTCGGGGCGGAGGGGGAGTACAACGCCCAGGTGACCATGGCCGAGGACGTGATCTCCCGGATCATCTACGCCGAGGAACACCCCGATGGCTTGGCCGAACTGCAACGGGCGGTGGTGGATACCATCGGCGGTTTGGTGAGGCGCCTGGGACGCAAACACGGGGTGGCGCCGGCGGAGATCAAGGTGGGGGTGGTTGCCGGCAACACCACCATGCTTCATCTTCTGCTGGGAATTCCACCGGCGTATCTGCGGCGGGAGCCGTACGTGCCGGCCGCCAGCCGCTTTCCGGCGGTCAGAGCGGGGGAATTGGGCTTGAACATCGACCCCGAGGCCTTGGTGTACTCCCTGCCGGCGGTGGCTTCCTATCTGGGTGGAGACCTGGTGGCCGGAGTTTTGGCCACGGGGATGGGCAGGCGGGAAGAAACGACTCTCCTGATCGACATCGGGACCAACGGCGAAATGATCCTGGGCAACAGTGATTGGCTGATCGGGTGCGCCTGTTCCGCCGGTCCGGCCTTCGAGGGTTCCGGCATTCGGCACGGCACCCGCGCCGTTCCCGGAGCCATCGACGGGGTCAGAGTCCTGGACGGAGGCCGCGAGGTGGAGGTTGCCGCCTTGGGGGCGAGGCCGCCCATCGGGATCTGCGGTTCCGGACTGATCGATGCCCTTGGTTCCATGGCCGAGGCGGGGGTGGTGGATCGGGCGGGGAAGTTCCGTACGGATCTGCCGGGTGGACGCCTGTTGCGGGGAGAAAACGGGCCGGAATTTCTGCTTTCCCGCAAGGAGGGAAACGGGATCGGAGAGGACATCACCCTGGCCCAATCCGACCTGGACAACCTGATCCGGGCCAAGGGGGCGATCTTCGCCGGCATGCGTAGCCTCCTGGTGGCCACCGACATGGGGGTGCACGACATCGATCGGGTGTTGATTGCCGGCGGTTTCGGGCGCCACCTTTCCCTGGATAAAGCCATCCGGATTGGCTTGCTGCCCGACCTGCCGCGGGAGCGATTCCGTTATGTCGGCAACACCTCGTTGAAAGGCGCGAGGCATTGTCTTTTGTCCCGCAGAGTTTACGCGGAAGCCTTGGCCGTGGCCGACCGGCTTACCTACCTGGACCTTTCCCTCGGTCCAAACTACATGGATGAGTTTGTCTCGTCTTTATTCCTGCCCCACACCGACCTGAGCCTGTTCCCCAGCGTGGGCCGGGTGGCCGGCTGAAAATCCAGCCGGGGAACTGAAAGGAGTGTTCACATGAGTTATTGGGTGGCGGTGGCCGGCAAGGGTGGCACTGGGAAAACAACGGTTACGGCCATGCTGGTAAAATATCTATTGTCCAAGGGCAAGAAACCGGTCTTGACCATCGACGCCGATCCCAACACCAACCTGCCGGAGGTGCTGGGGATGCAGTCCAAGACCACCATTGCCGACGTTCTGAAGGGGATCATCGAAAATCCGGGCTCTTTGCCGACCGGCGTCAGCAAGGGAGAGTACATCGAACTCAAGTTGGAAGAAACCATGGCCGAGGGGGAAGACGTCGACCTCCTGGTGATGGGCGGGCCGGAGGGACAGGGGTGTTATTGTTTTCCCAACAGCCTTTTGCGCAACATCGCCCGCCGTTTGTCGGAACATTATCCCTTCGTGGTCATGGACAACGAAGCCGGGCTGGAACACCTATCCCGGCGGACCACCGACGAGGTGGACCTGCTCCTCGTGATCAGCGACGCTTCGGTGCGGGGCGTGCGCTCGGCGGCCAGAGTGAACGATCTGGTGCGGATTTTGGATTTGAAGGTCAAACAGTTCGGGTTGGTGATTACGCGGGCCAAGGGAGAGCCGGAAGGAGTCCTGCTCCGGGAGATCGAGGCCACCGGACTGCCGTTGGTCGGCGTCATTTCGTACGGCGACACGGTCGTGGAATACGACGTCAACGGGCTACCCCTTCTGAA
>JAJZBP010000203.1 GCA_021798855.1 Bacillota bacterium | reverse complement strand
TTTTCCTTTCCGGTCCCCCGGTCAAGAAGTCTCACCTGTTGGGCCACGACCTCGGCCGCCCGCCGCTTTTCCCCTTCTTTGGTCTCGTAAGCACGTATCTGCAAACGCCCCTCCACCGCCACCAACCGACCCTTGCCCAAAAAATTCGCGCAAACTTCGGCTTGCTTTTGCCAAACGACTATGTCAATAAAGTCCGTTTCCTTTTCGCCGCTCACGGACCGTGCGCGATTCCGGTCCACCGCCAATGTGAATCGCGCCACCGGCGTGCCGTTTTGCGTGTAGCGTAGTTCCGGATCCCGTACCAAGCGCCCGATGAGGATGATACGGTTGAGCATTTTAAACCTCTTCCCTGGTGATCAGATGACGCAACACCTCTTCGGAAAGGCGCAGCACCCGATCCACCTCCGCAGGCACCTTGTGCCCTCCTTGGAACTTCAGGATGCTGTAATTACCATCTCGGCAGTCCTTCACCTCATAGGCCAAACGCCTTTTCCCCAAACGAGTGATCCCTCCCATGGCCCCACCGGCCTCTTCGACCAAGGACGTTACCTTGCCGAAGAGATTCTCGCATTTTTCCTCTTCCACGTTTGGTTTCAACACCAACGCAACTTCATATGACCGCAATCCTTCACCTCCCCCGCAACTTGCCTACACTCCGGCGCACATGGCGCAATTTAGGATTATAACATTCCCGGTTCCAGGTCGCAAGTCACTCCCCCCGGCGTCCGGCTATGAAGCAAACTGAGCGTTCCAACGTACGTAAAGCCGGTGACATAAAGGAGAAGGAAGGGGATAATCCCGTAGTCACCCGAAAAGAGCGCCGCCACCACTCCAAACAGCGTGTACGCGCCCAGTCCCAATTCCACGTAAGCCCAAGGATCTTTTTCCGGGACATAGCCCTTCCCGGCCCATCCGCCCTCCTTGCCTACGATCCCATGCTTGGGGGTGCGGATAAAGCTTCCCTTGTTCCCGGCCAGAGCTTCAATGATGGCCACCGTATTGGAAACCGTCAAGCCCGTACCGCCCATCATCAGAGCCGGTAGCCGTTTTAGGCGGCTCCATCCGTCGGCATAGCAGTGGACCTGCGAATAGGAATAAAGTGATGTGGGGCCGATAAAGCCAGCCAGACTGGTAAAGGCCAACAGAACGAAAAGTTGGTGGAAATGGCTGAGGTAGCCGGAGGGAACAAGCGCCAGGATCGGAGCGGTGAGGGCCAGCACCATCATCAGCGGGTGCACCATATAGCCCGTGAGGTGGAAGAACGCTTCCAATTTGATCCGCTTGGACAATCGCGAGGAGAAAACGGATGGATACAACTTGATCGCCGTCTGAATTGAACCCTTGGCCCAACGGCGTTGCTGGTTCTTGAAAGCAATAATGTGGGCCGGCAACTCTCCGGGGCAGACCACTTCTGCCACGTAGCGGAACTGCCAGCCCTTCAGTTGGGCGCGATAACTGAGATCCAGATCCTCGGTCAGGGTATCCGAACTCCAGTTGCCGGCGTCCAAAATGGTTTTTCGCCGCCAGACTCCACCCGTCCCGTTGAAGTTCAGGAACAGTCCGCCGTCGGATCTTGCGGGCTGTTCCACCAGAAAATGACCGTCGATTCCCACCGACTGGACCCTGGTCAGGAGGGAGTATCCCTCATTCAGGTGGCCCCAACGGGCTTGGACCATGCCCACCCGCGCATCCGTTTGGAAAACGGGTATGATTCGCCGCAAAAACTCAGGTGGCGGCACAAAATCGGCATCAAACACGGCAATGAACTCACCCTTGGCCACATCCAAGCCTTCCCGCAGAGCCCCGCCCTTGTAACCGGTTCGCTTTTCCCGGTGCAGGTATTTCACGTCCAAGCCGTCCTGCCTGGCTTGCTGTACCGCTTGAATCATGATTTCTCTCGTGTCGTCGGTGGAATCGTCCAACACTTGAATTTCCATTCGGTCGCGGGGGTAATCGAAGAGGCAGACGGCCTTCAACAGTCTTTCGCCCACATGCCGCTCGTTGAAAATCGGCAGCTGAACGGTCACCATGGGCAACGCTCCTTGATCGAGGAGGAGCGGATTTCCCGGTGATCTTCGCCGAAGGTGCAGGATAAGAAGATAAACGGAATTGATGCCGTACAGGAACAAACCCAACGAGGCCAGTAAATACACGGCGGCCACTATCTCCAACGCCATTTCACACTCCAAGTACTGCCATGTTATCGGCTTATTGTACCAATCACGCCCGCTTTGGTCAACACCCCTTGGCCTGTCTCAACGGCGTTTTTTATTTTCTCCCATACGCATCGCTGTAAAACACCGTCGTCTGATTCCATGGTCAATTTCCAAGTTTATTTCCTATATGTAATGGAAACACCGCATAATCTATTGTTCTTATTTGCTTATTATGAACCGCAGAGAATGGCGAAATTTGTCCCTTGGCAACATCATTCGGTGGCCACATCCCTGACAACGAAGCCCAATGTCGGCCCCGGTTCGGGTCACCGCCCAAGTTTCACTGCCACAAGGATGAGACTTGCGTAGCTTTACGGTGTCCCCCACCTCGACTTTGAGCAATTTAATCATTGTCACCGCCCATCCCTTCCTTTCCCTTGGGAGTCCGGACCAGAAAGAGGAGACTGACCACCACAGCCACCCCAACTGGATCTACCTCTTTGCCGAAGTAGTGATGGGCAACCAAAACGAGGAACGCCGTCCACAGACCCAGACCGATGGCCAGGGCAAACTCGTTCAGGGAGTTCTCCCAAGTGCCCCCCCACCGGCGGAATAGCATCTGCGCCAGGACAACTATCCCCGCGGCAACCAGGTAGGCTCCCGTGGCCCGAAGCCACACCGGATCTCCGCGTCCGACGCCATCCATCGCCGCCAACACAACGGCCACGCACGCGCCGGTCACCGGGAAGAAGCACCATCGGCAGCGCGGATTCCCCCTGCCCTTCCTTCCGTGAAGCGAATTCGGGCCGGACCAAACCTGGCGACGCTGCCGGTTCATCTGCGGATGACACCGATCATGCCGGCATAACCCCCATGCCCAGGCTCACCGGCCGGCCCGTTCCCGCCTTTCCCCGGATTGCCGTTTGGCTTGCCGCGTTGCCTAAACACGACCAAACCCCTGTACCTCCAACCACCACCGGATCGCGGCGGCAGCTACGATCACCGCCCCCAACCCCCCGGCCATCAGGTAGAGGTACTGGACGATGGCCGAAAGGCCGGCCAGCGACAGCAAGAAGGCGATCATGATCAGCGTGCCGGCCCCGGCAAACCTCCCGTGCGCGCCGAAGCGCGCCCCCAAACCATAGATCCCTCCGCCGATCGACGTCAGCAGAGCCAAACCCAAGAGGAACCCGTAAACGACGCCGGCGTTCGGATTCACCCTGCCGGCCGCCTGTAGGAGGGGAAGGGGCAACGTTTCGCCACGGACCGCCCGTTCGACGATGAATAACACCGCCGTCAGGAGCGCGCCGCCTGTAGCCGCACCAACCCAGACCCCGCCTCCGACCATCCGTTTTCCCATAGCCGTCAGCACCACCATTCCCGCCAGGACGTTGAAAAAACCATAAAGCAGGGCGGAGATGAACAACTTCGGCTCCCCAATAAATGGCCCAGGATCCCCATGTTTCCCTGCTGAAAGCGCGACGGCCCCCATGGCCGCGAAGACAACCGGAACCACCAAACGGCTCACTCCCATAAAGACGGACAGGTCAAGGCCCAACAACGCCAGAAAAATGGCTACCAGTACCCCAGACAAAACTTTGGGTGGAAGTTCCAGCCAACGCCCGAGCAATTCCCCCCCCCCGGCCAACCCGGTGGCCAGACCTGCCACCAAATAGACACTGACGCCCAGATCCAAAAATCGACCAAGTCGTCCTCCCGCCGCCCGCAGGAGGAACTCCCGGTATGACCCGGTGCGCCAGCGAGCCGCCCCAGCAACCACCACGGCTCCGCCCAAGGAGAGGATTATCCCGGTAACCAAGAAACTGGCCCATCCTTCCCCCTTATTTACAAAG
>JAJZBP010000202.1:2792-4018 GCA_021798855.1 Bacillota bacterium | reverse complement strand
TTTTGCAGATGTAAGTCAAGATTTTCTCAATATTAATCTAGCATTTTCTACCCCCCTTTTCCCGCTGACCAGCCTGGTCAGCGGCTTCAACCGGGCGGTGGCCGCTTCCGGGGAGAAGGGCCGGGAAAGGCGGTTCTCGCCCAACCATTCCATGGTTTCCTCATATTCCGGGTGATCGGGGTCCTTGGCTATTTCCAAAAGGCGGGCGTACCCCCAGGCTCCGCCGCAATCCTCTGGGGGGCAGGCACCCTCTCCGGCCAGGCAGACCGGAGTCGCGTTTTCCTCCGTCCGAGGAAGGGTTTTTTCCAATTGGATCAGGTGTTCCCAACTGTCGCCGAAATCGTAAAGGTAAACGAGCTTGCGGCGCGCCGTCGGCAGCACTTGGGACAGGGTGGTCCGGACGGCGTCATGTACCCGGGCGCCCCAAAAACCGTCCTTCGGGTCCGGCTCACCGTAATGCTCCCGGCCGAATTGGAAGTCATAGAGATGGTCGTTTTCCCAGCCCATCACCTTCTGCAAGATCAGGTGCAAAACGGACAGGTCGCAACTCCCCGGCACCTGAATCCGGCGCCAGACCGGAGGGTTGACGTCTTGAAGGGTGACCTTCAATTGGCAAACGATTGGCACGGGGTTCTTTTGGGCGGCTTTCGTTTTCTTTGCTGCCGGTTGGACCGTTTTTGGGGGCGCTTCCAAGGAGAGGGCGGTTGCCAGTGGGCTACGCAATTCCACCGGAACCACCGCCACCTTGTAACTCCGCCCCTCCCGGTCCGCCCGGCCAAGGAAACAAAGCCCTCGGAGCCGTAACCGGCCCAGCGGGGATTGGGGAGGCTTGGTCAACCAGAAGAAACCGTCTCCGTCGTCTTTGCCGAAGCGGCGGGTCAAGGCCGCGATTTTGGACCAACCACCTTCCTCCAGCAGGAAGGTTATGGCTTGCAGGGACGCCGGGGGAAGGGAGGCAAGGCCTTTTTCCAATTCCGCCACGTTGCCCAATTTGGAAGCCAGGGCGGCGGCCTTGTCGCGTTTGGTTCCTTTTACGGGAAGGCCCCAGGACCGGCAAATGGCGTCGACCCAATGGGAGGGACAATCGGACAAAGCCTTGGCCAGTCGGAGTTGCAAGCTGACCTTCTTTTCTTCCGCCCTTTTACGGTAGGCCCCCTCCATGTAGTCAATCGCCGCTTTAAAATCAAAAATCAGTTCCATGCCCATTCGCTCCTTTGTTTCCAACG
>JAJZBP010000202.1:0-2782 GCA_021798855.1 Bacillota bacterium | reverse complement strand
CGGCGCCACCCGAAAACTTGCCGCCGCCTTTCTTGCCGGCTACCGCCGGAGGACCGAGTCCAAACCTTCAACCAACCGCCGCAATTGGGGGTCCAGGTCGTTCCGGTCGATCCGCTCCAGGTAACCTCTGGCTCGCCGGTGGTCGCCGTATTGCAGCCACAGACCGGCCAGGTTGAAAAGGATGCCCGGATCGTTCGGCGCCACTCGTTCCAGAGATTCGAAGGCGCTTTTAGCCTGGTCCAGTTCGCCCCGTTCCCGTTGCAGGTTGGCGAGGGTCACCATGGCCGGCGGGTACAGTTGGCCGGACAACTGCAATTCGGAAAGGATTCGGTAAGCTTCCTCCTTTTTTCCGGCGTCCCGCAAGCGGATGGCCTCCTGGTAGCGTTCGGCGGCAGCCGGGTTGTCCATCCCGAATTCGGCTCTCCGGAGGAAGACTTTGGTCGGGCGTCTGTTGACGACGACTGGAATTTCCTCATCGGGTGCGTAGATGCCGCGTTCCACCAACGCAACCCCCGCCGCTTGCTTGAGCGGCAGGGGTACGGCGGCTTCCAAGAGACGTCGCCCGAAGGCCACGCCCCAATCGCCGCCGTGCAGGACCAGGCCCTGAGCGTAAACGGCGGACCGGTCGGCCTGGGACGGTTCGAAGAGCATCCCCAGCCAGCGCATCTTTACTGATCCCAACTCCAAGAGTTGTCGCAGGTCTTCCTCGGTCTCTGGGCGGACGCTTCCCAACACGGAACCGGTATCATATTCTAGGGGGAAGGGCGGCACCGTGCCGCGATTCACCATTTCAGCCACCCGGGCGAAGCCCCGCATCAAGGAGGCCCACTCCGGATCGGTTATGCCGCGCCAGTAACGGGCCGCCCGGGTGGGCCGGCCCAGGTTGAAGGCGGCCACCCCAGCGTAAAACGCTCCAGCCGGCAGGTCGCGTCCCGGCCAACGGGAATGTAACTGCAAAACGAGCCGGTGATCCTCCAACTCCCCAGCGGCTTGCTTGATGTTCAGGGTGTATTCGATCCAGGCAGGGAGGACCGACTCGCTCCGGCACGACGGGTCAGCCAAGCCCCGATCCAAGTCCCGGATGGCCGCCTGCAGCAGTTCGCCGGCCTCTTCCCGCTGGCCCAGAGAGGTCATAGCCAGGGAAGCCAAACTCCTGGTGAACGGAAGGGGGCGGCTGCTTCGCAAAAGGGGTTCCAAAACGGCCAGGGCGCCGGCGTGGTCCCCGGCCAGACGCCGACAAAGCGCCCAGTTGTTGCGCGCCTCCGAAATATCGGACAAGGTGGCGGCCTGACGGAAATAAACTTCTGCTTGCGCCCACCGTTCTTCGCGCAGGAGCTTATGTCCATCGCGCAGGAGGGCCATGGCATCCTTTTCATCCCGGACGTTGGTGGACAAAAGAACCGCTCCCAACGGCTTTAAGAGTGTTGAAACTTCAATTCGACTTTTTTCGGCTTGTCCCTTCATCAATTTGGTCCTTAACGCGAAGTCTTTGTTCGTCGTCACTACTTTTTCCGGGGGGGGCACCGGACCTGATCGCCGTTTCTCAATAGCGGCTTGCCATCATACTGTCAGGAACCGGGGCGGGAACCTGTCGGGCGACGTGAGTTGCCCAACGGGATGCGGGTCGAGGTCGAGGGGAGGGTGGACGGGAGCGGCTTTGCCCTCCTGAGGGGCATGAGGGTGGATTTAGCCAGCGGCAGGGGCGTACGTAAGGCCGGAACATCACTGGTTTATGGTATACTGAAAATACGTGTTCGAGAGGATGGGGATGAATGGATGGGAACCGAGAGGAAAACCAGAGCATAAAGATACGCTGGTTCGCGGATTATGATAACCGCGCCGTTCGCTTAACGGCAGAGCGGTTGAACCATATTCTCCAGCATCCAGAAATGGAGAACATGGTTCAGGCAATTGAGGAGACGTTGGCGTCTCCGGTCTTTGTGCGCCAATCGCCAAGCGTACCAAGTCAAACCTGCACTATCGGCATTACGCCCAAACGTTGGTTGGACCCAAGTGGCTGTGCGTCGTTGTAAAGGCAACTGGCAGCGATTACTTCGTGCTCGCGGCTTATCTGACCGACAAACCGAAGGAGGGGATTACAATATGGAGCGCAAAACCGTAACACTCTGGTATGACCCCGAGGGTGATTATTTGGAAGTTATCTTCGATCAAAAACCCGGATATTTTCGGGAAACCGAGAATGGCCAGGTGATGGAGAAAGTTGATGAAACCGGAAACATGCTCGGGTTCAGTGTTCTGAATATCAGTTCGTTCCGGGGGAAAGAGCCATTGGAAGTCGCGTTGGCCAGCGGCCAATAAAGATCGGCAGACCTTTAATTCAACCCATGGCGAGGAAGCCGGAAGCGGGCGAGATCGAGTTGGTCAAGGCTTGACTTTCCGATACGACCGGGAAGCGGACATCCTGTACGTTGACACCACCCCCCCTTATCCCGAGCAGGAATCGGAGGAGATCGGTGGAGACGTGGTTGCCAGGCTCAATCCGAGAAAACCAATGAGCCTATAATGAACCTGCAGAGCACTCGTCGTTGTACACTGCGGGTGAACGAAAAGCAAGGGCCGCAGGTGGGGGGGATGGCCATTTTCGAATGGTTGCCCAATGACATCCATCGATCCCTTCGAGAACTCGGAGGCGGTGCTGGACGATTTATCCGGTCGCGCCGTAAAACCCCGTCGTTTAAGGCGGGGATATAAGGCGCTTCTCTTATGCGTTTAGTCTGGTGTCTGCTGTTGTTCAATATATTGGCGAATGATCGAGATAGGA
>JAJZBP010000201.1 GCA_021798855.1 Bacillota bacterium | reverse complement strand
TTCAAGGAACGGCTTGCCGTTCCTTCCTTGGAAATGGAGGGGTTCCGATCCGCCGCGCGCAGCAGCGGTGTCCCCATCAGGGGCGGGAAGGGGACCCACATGCCGATGGCATGAGGGGAAGGTTCCCGGGTTCAAGGAACGGCTTGCCGTTCCTTCCTTGAAAATGGAGGGGTTCCGATTGCCGTTCTCTCCCGACGACACCGATATCGCCGCTCACCGGATGCCTCCAGCGGAATTCTCTTTCGCCTTTTATCCTTTCCCCGAGCCCCGTGAATTACTTCCCCGTTCGTTGAAGACGAACACCCTTCCCCCCTCCCGCAGGGCGCAAAGCTTTTGTCCCCGGCGGGTCAGGCGCACATCCTCCAGCATCTCTTCGATCATTTCCTCCTGCCAGCGCAAATCGTCCTCGTCCGCAACCTCCCGCTCGTCGGTGAGCAACAACTCTCCCACCTCCTGGCGCAGGAGTTCAACCACCATATTAATCTCTTCCAATGACAGGGAATCCAAATCACGGTGCAATTCCAAAACCGCGATTTCCTCCCCGTCGCAAACTTCCAAATTTATCGATGACGCCTCCTGGCCCCTCAGCCAGGCGAAAGTCTGCAAATGTTCGTCCAGCTTGTCGCGCAAGGCACTCATCTCCGCCGGGGAAAAAGCCCTTTTGACCAGAAAAACCAACTTCATTTCCTCCGGGCCGAAATTGGCTCTGGCAACCTCAGGGTAACGGGTCAACATGGAGATGAGCAAACTGACGCCGCCCGACGCTTTTTCCTTAAAAACCATTTTCTGCCGCCTCCTTGCACTCCGAAAAACCGGACGTCCCGCCGCGGTGCCGTCCCGCACCTGACGCCTCAAAAGGGTTTCGCGAGGGTTGGGACAAATCCTCTTTTTGTTTGGGGGTTGGGTGGATTCCCACCCAACTCCTCGGGCAGGGCACATGCGGAAAAGTTATAATCATAGAATATCGTCGCCACCACCGTAAAGGAGGTTTGCTTTGCCCACCCCCTGGCTGCCCCTTTTCTCGCTCCTCCTCTTCATCATCGCCTATCTGAGCATATTCCTCAACCTGAGGAACCAAATCCTGATCATTCCCGCCTGTGCCCTCGTCCTTGTCCCGGCGGGCGTTCTCAAAATCGCCCAAGTCGGCAAAGCCATCGACTGGAACGTCATCGGAGTCGTTTTGGGAGTCGGCACCATGGTCTTGGCCCTTGAGGAAACCGGTGTTCTGGATCACCTGACCTCTTCTTTCAGCCGGCACGCCCGCCGTCCCTGGCGCCTGTTGGCCCTTTTCCTTGGTTTCACCGCCGTGTCCTCCGCCCTTTTGGACAACGTCGGCACCATCCTTTTTTTGACCCCCCTGGCCATCGGCCTGGCCGGAAGCCTGGAGATGGACCCCACCCCCTTCCTGGTGGGAGAAATCGTCGCCTCCAACTTGGGGGGGACCGCCACCCTGATCGGCGATCCCCCCAACCTGGCCATCGGCGCCGGAACCGGCCTGTCCTTCCTCGACTTTCTGGGGGGCGCCGCGCCGGCCGTCGTCCTGGCCCTTTTGGTTACCGGCGTCTATCTCCATTGGCGCTATTTTCGGGAACACCGTCCATCCCCCCGAATCATCGTCGCCCTGGAAGAACACGTTCAAGCCCTCATCCTGCCTCGCAAAGCCTGGGGAACCCTGGTCATCCTCGCGCTCGTCCTGGTCGGCTTCGTCCTGGCTCCCTTTTTCGCCCTGCCCATCGGGGCCATCGGCATGGCCGGGGCCACGCTGACCCTGGCCTTCAATCGGACCGCACCGCGGCGGCTTTGGCAACATACGAATTGGGAATTACCCGTGGTCTTAGCCGGGCTTTTCGTGCTCAGCGCCGGTCTGGTCCATTCGGGCGCCGTTTCGTCCATCGGACCATACCTTGACTGGATCGGTCGGATCGGTCCTTACGCTCCCATCGCAGTCCTCTGGCTTTCCGGACTGATCTCATCCGTCACCAACAACCTGCCCTACGTCGTTGCGATGATTCCCCTGCTCAAAGATTTGGTCCCCGGCGGCTCACCCGCTCCGTCTCTCTGGTGGGCCCTGGTCTTGGGCAGCGGCTTCGGCGCCGCGGGCACCCTGGCCGGCGCCTCAGCCAACCTGGCGGCCGCCGCCGTCTCCGCCCGGTATAACCATCGTTTGACCTTCCGTACCTATCTCCGAGACGGTCTCCCTTTGGCCCTTTTGTCCCTGGCCACGGCCACCCTCTATTTGTGGTTGCCGCTATATTTGAGGGAAGCGGCTTGGAACGTTCCGGCGAAGCGCCGTCCGCAACGCAAAAAAGGGGGGGATAACCCCCTTTTTTGCGTCCCGCCGATACATCCTACTTGGCCTTGGCGTATTCCACCGACCTGGTTTCACGGATCACCGTGACTTTGATCTGCCCCGGATATTCCAGCTCGGTTTCGATCCGCTTGGCAATGTCGCGGGCCACCCTGACCGCCATCAGGTCATCCACCCGGTCCGGCCGAACAATGATCCGCACCTCTCGGCCCGCTTGAATGGCGTAGGTTTTATCCACCCCTTCGAAAGATTCGGCGATCGCTTCCAGTTTTTCCAACCGTTTTATATAGGCTTCCAGGGTTTCCCGCCTCGCGCCGGGACGGGAAGCCGAAATGGCGTCGGCGGCCGTAACCAAAACGGCCTCCACCGATTTGGCTTCCACATCACCGTGGTGTGCCTCCATGGCGTCAATGGTCTCCTGCGATTCCCGATATTTCTTCAGAAGGGCCACCCCGACCGCCACATGGGGCCCCTCCATCTCCTGGCTGGTCACCGCCTTGCCGATATCGTGAAAAAGCCCACCCCGTTTGGACAAAGCCACGTTGGCCCCCAACTCCGCCGCCATCACCCCCGCCAGGTTGGCCACTTCCAGCGAGTGTTTGAGAACGTTCTGCCCGTAACTGGTGCGGAATTTCATCTTTCCCAGTAGTTTTACCAGTTCCTGGTGGACACCGTGCAGTCCAACCTGAAGGACGACCTGTTCTCCCTCTTCCCGAATCTGGTTCTCCACATCCCGCTTGGCCTTCTCCACCATCTCCTCGATCCTGGCCGGATGGATCCGCCCATCGGCCACCAGTCTTTCCAAGGCCAGCCTGGCCACCTCTCGCCTGACCGGGTCAAATCCGGAAAGGATAACCGCTTCGGGGGTATCGTCGATGATCAGGTCAATTCCCGTCAGATTTTCCAGGGTGCGGATGTTACGCCCCTCCCGGCCGATGATCCGTCCTTTCATCTCCTCGTTGGGCAGTTCGACCACCGAAACGGTGGCCTCCGCCGCATATTCGGCGGCGTTCTTGTGGATGGAGAGAGCGATTACCTCCCGCGCCCGCTTGTCCGCTTCCTCCTTGGCCTGGTTCTCCAAATCCCGCACCAGCTTGGCGGTGTCGTAGCGGATCTCCTCCTCCACGGTCCGCAAAAGATGCGTTCTACCCTCTTCCCAAGTCATTCTGGAAATACGTTCCAGTTCACGGATCTGTTTGTTGTGGAGATCCTGCAGTTGTCCCCGCTCGGCCTCCACTTCCTGTTCCTTGACCAGCAGGGTTTCCTCCTTGTGCTCCAAGGAATTCACCTTCCGGTCCAAGTTTTCTTCCTTCTGCAACAACCTTTTTTCCATTCGCTGCAATTCGTTGCGCCGCTCCCGCGTCTCCCTTTCCGCATCCAGCTTGAGCCGGTGGGCCTCCTCCTTCACTTCCAAAAAGGCTTCCCTGCGCTTGGCCTCCGCGTCCTTCTCTGCCTGAATCGCTATCTTCCTGGCCGCTTCCTCGGCGGAAGCCAACTTCGCTTCCGCCACCAATTTGCGGACCCAATAGCCGGCCAGTAAACCGACCACTAATCCCAATATTACCAGCAATAATAACGAAAAATCTGTGATTCCCTCGCACCTCCTTTGTTTTTGCCGACGGGAACAGACGAAAAACCCACGTGGCATTGGATGCCGGGGCTTGGGCAAAAGATCTCCACGCACATTGGGAGGCGGCGCCCGGTACGCCGGCGGCACGCCTGACGCCACCTCCCGGACCGGAAGGGA
>JAJZBP010000200.1 GCA_021798855.1 Bacillota bacterium | reverse complement strand
TTCCGATCTGTTGGCTTCGGCCTCCAGGAAGAGGCGGGCGCTTTGCGCGTATTGGCCGCGGCGCATGGCCACCATCGCTCGGGTCCAGCGGCAGACCATGTTGACCAGGTCCATTCCGCCGGCCGGCGTGGCCGCCTCGACCCTGGCGAGGGAGGTCTCGGCGCCTTCCAGGTCGCCCATTTCGGCCAGAATGCGGGCGTGGACGACATGGCCCAGGGCGCTGGCCCAGGGCAGGGTGGCCACGTAGGAGGCGGCGATGGCCGCGGAGCGCCGGTAGGCCTCCCGCAGCCGCCCGCGCCGGTGTTCCAGGTAGGCCAGGAAAGTGCTGGCCCAAAAAACTTCGTAAAGGGAATGGATGGCCTCGCCCCGCTCGACGAGGGATTGCAGGATCACGGTTCCTTCCTCGTACCGTCCGGTCTGGGAGGCCAGGATGCCGAAGTTGAGTTGGGGGGTCCAGCCCCACAGGGATTCGATCTCGTCGTCTGCCCCGAGGGGAGCCGACTGCATGGCTTCCCGGGCGGCACTGATGGCTCCGGGAAGTCCCAGGTCGAAAGCGGGATGGCTCCACGCCGCCAGGGCCTTGGCCCGCAGGCGGGGGTCGCCGCTTTGCACCGCCAGGTTCAGGGCGTTGTCGCCGCTTTCCAGGCAATCGGGTATGCTGTTGCCCATCAATTGCATCACGGCCACGCCGATGCCGATCTCGGCGGCCAGGGACGGGTGGATTTCCCGGGCTTGGGCGACGGTCAGATCCACCTGACGCCGGGCGGCCGGGAGATCGCCGGCGACCAGCAGGGAATAGGCCCAGGAGCGGTGAATGCGGTAGCGGGTTTGGGGCTTCAAACCCGACAGGGCGCTGGCTCGGGCGAAGGCCGCGGCGGCGCGGGCGGGCGAGGCGGCTCCCAAACAGACCAGGCCCAGGTCGTAAAGAAAACGGGCCTGCACCGGGCCGGGCGGTTCCAACTCGAGGGCCCTTTCCAGGTGTAGGGCCGCCGCTTCGTAGGCTCCCGCGGCGGCGGACTCGGCGGCGGCCTGCCAAAGCAGCAGGCAGGCGTTCAGGTCGCCTTGGGTGGCGCCCAAGCCCAAATGGGGTGCCACGGTCAAAGCCGGCGCCCCACCCGACCGCAGGACGTCGGCGGCCCACCGGTGCCACGCCCGGCGGTTTTCTTCGGGCAGGCATTCGTAAACGGCGTGCTGTACGAGGGGGTGGCGGAAGGCCAGGCTGCCCGGGGTTCCGGAGGAAAGAAGACCGAGTTCCCGGAGGGGGACGAGGCCGTCCTCCATCCGGGCGGGGGATATGTCCGCCAAGGCGGTGGCCTGGGCTTTGGAAAAGCTGGCCCCGAGGATGCTGCCGGCTTCCAGGATCCGCAGGCTGTCCGGCGGCAGGCCGCGCAAGCGGGTGAGGATCAGGGAGCGACCGGAGGATGGGAGTGAACCGGCTCCGGACTTGGCGCGGAGAAAGCCGGCCAGTTCCTCCAACAGGAAGGGATTGCCCCCGGTTAGAACGAAGGCATCTTCGGCGGAGGCGCCGGGATCTCCGGTCAGGTTGGCTTGCAACAGGGCCAGGCAGGACTCCCGGCTGAGAGGTTGCAAGTCCCTGGTATCCCGGCCTTCGGCCAATTGGGAGGCCGTCTCCGGCCAGGGCCGGATGGCTCCCAGGACGGCGACGGGCAGCGATTCAAAGCGGTGGAGGAAGAAACGAAAAAGTTCCAGGGAGTCGGGATCGCCCCAGTGGAGATCGTCCAGGCACAGAAGCAGGGGGCGGCGCTCGGCCACGCTGCCCAAGAGCCAAGAGAAGGCGTAGGTCAATTCGGCCTTGGTGTCCAGGCCGCCGCCGCTTAAAGGTTTAGCCGCACCCAGGGAACGGTGCAGGAGGAGACGCAGGGAGTCGGGGACGACGGACAGTTCTTCCAAATCGGCGCCGTAACGGTTTAGGACGCCTTCCAGCACCTGCTGGGCCAGGGCGTAGGGGTAGCCCCGCTCCATTTCGTGGCCTCCGGCCCGGACGACGGCGAAAGAGTCGGTGGCGATGGTGGCGGCATGGTTTAAAAGGCGCGTCTTGCCCACACCCGGTTCACCCCGCAAGAAAAGGACGGTTCCCCGTCCGGCGCCGGCGGAGGATAAAAGGGCGGCGATGGCCGCCAGGTCCGCTTCCCTTTCCAAGAGCAAGGCTATTTCTCCGTGGCGACCGGTTGCCGGCGCCGCCGAGGTAGGGCGTATTTCTGCCGCAGGCCCGGCACGACTTTCAGGCAGTAGTAGGCGGACAGGGCGCCTAAACCGAGGAGGAAAAGCACTGACCAAGGGTTGACGGTTGCGACCAAAAGGGACAGTAAGGTGAAGATGACCAGGCCGATCCAGGGGACGACAGTCCCCCCCCAAATGCGAAAGGGTCGGGGCGTTTGCGGTTCCCGCCGCCGCAGACAGATGACGCACCAGGCGGCCACGGCGTAGATGAAAGCCTCCAGAGCCGCGCCGGCGCCCAGCAGGAAGGTGTACTCTCCGGTCAGGTAGACGAGGACGGCCAGAACCAGGCTGGCGCCGCCGAGGACCAGGAGGGCGAAGTCGGGGACGAAGTGGCGGTTGAGGCGGGAGAAAACGGGGGGCAGGGAGCGCTCGCGCCCGCAGGCGTAGATGAAGCGGGAGGCGGTGACGAAGCCGCCGTTGAAGGTGGTCAGAGCGGTGACCACGCTGACGGCCAGCATCAACCAGAACCCGAAGTCGCCAAAGGCCGTTCGGCCCACCAGCAACTGGGGGACGAGGCTCCCGGCCAAACCAGACGCCGGCAGCAGGTTGGTCTCGGCAAGGGTGAAGAGGATGAAGCCGCCGCCGACCAGAGTTAAGCCGAGGAACATGGCGGTGGGGAGCCGGCGGTGGTCCTTGGATTCTTCGGCCAGGGGGGTGATCCACTCAAAGCCCATGTAAATGAAGATGCCGACGGCCACGGCCTGCAGGAAGTGGAGGGGGCCGGCCAGAGGGACGGGACCGCCGCCGAAACTGAAGGGCGCGGCCAGGTGGAAGCCACGGCGGGCCAGGGCGGCCAGGGAGACCAAGGCCATGGTTCCCAGCAGGGTGAAGGTGGTCGCGTCCTGGAGCAGGCCGGCGATCTTTACTCCCCGGAGGTTGGCGGCGAGGGCGGCGCCGAGGAACAGGAAGATCCAGACCAGGCCGGGCACGGCGGGAACGCCGGCCTGAGTGGTCACGGCCAGGACGAAGGTGTCGGCGGCGATGACCCAGAGGATGGTGCTCAAGTAAAGGAAGGTGACCGTGAGGGCGAAGGTTTCCCCGACGGCCCTGTTCATCCACAGGCGCAGCGCCGCCGCCGAGGGGTACATGCCGTTCAATTCGGAGAAATAAAAAGCCCCCAGGGAACACAAAAGCCCGGCCGTTAAAAGGGCGATCCAGGCGCCGCCGGCTCCACCCACGGCTTGGGCCAACTGGACGCAGGCCAGGAAGTTGACGCAGGAGAAGGCCAGGCCGGCGCTGGTGGAGGTCAGGGTACGCAGGGCCAGGACGCGGCTCAGGACGGCCAACTTGGTTCACCCCCACATGGGAAGCCTGGTTGAAAAAGGCCGGAACATTGGGGCAACCGGGGCAACCGGGCACCGATACGCCGTGGCACAAGGAAGGGTGAAAATAAGATTATACTTGGAGAAAAATATTTGGTGAAAAACTGAGAACGAAGGCGTGAGCGGACCTGTAGCGGCGACACCGCATATTATAACATAATTTGCGGAAAAGCTGGCAGAGACCTCGAGAGGGAAATCGGGGATGTTGAGGGGGGAGCAAGGTGTCGTTTCTCACGCTATTTGGCCACCAACATCTTAGTTTTTTTGGCCAGGTGTTACAGGCGACACATAATAGCCTTCACTGGACGGGATAGGGCGTGCGCATGGGCTGGTTTCATTGAGGGGGGGCAACCAACGCGGTGGCCCCTCCAGAGTGTTTACCGTTTCCCACCAATTAGCACAGATAGGGCTACAAGAAGCGTGACGACGTTGGCGACAATTCTAAGTGAACAGCCGCAACGGGTTCCGCGCCCGGCGGAGTTGTCCGGAGGTGTGGTTCCACCTTCGGCTGGGGAAA
>JAJZBP010000199.1 GCA_021798855.1 Bacillota bacterium | reverse complement strand
TACTCAGCCCTCCGCTGGGCAAGGCCCGCCTTGGGATGGTTTAGCTTCGGCTCCGGGGCGAGATTCCCCGGCGCAAATGGTCGGGAAAACTGTTCGCCCGGCGTCTTGACAATTACGAGCAGGAAACTGCAAGTATTGTCGAGTTTTCAGGAACGATAAGTAGCAGGTAGGCCTTTGGGAAGATTGCGAGCGAATACAAGCGGCGCCAGGCTCCGGTGGGGCTGAAAATAACCCCCAAGGCCTTCGGACGAGACCGGCGGATACCGATCACCAACCGCTACCGGGGATAGCTTTGAGGCCGGCCCGCGTGAAAAACGGCGGGGTGCTTGCCGGCACACTCGCCGCAAGGTCTTCCGATAAACCTTCCGGCGAACCTAAATAAACCAGTTTATGGCCGATTCGGCCGCTTCGCTGACGGCGAAAGCCGCCCCGGCCGGAACATCCACTTCGTCGATCAGGTCCTCCCTTTTTAAACCGAAAGCGTCCATGGTCATTTGACAGGGAATGAACCGGACGCCCAGGTCGATGGCCATCCACAGGAAGGTTTGCAGGGGCACGATGCGGCTTTGCCGGAACAGTTCTTTGATGATCCGGGTTCCCAGTCCGCCCAGGTTCGACCTGGAGAGGCGCAGGCGGTCAGGTCCGCCGGGGGCCAGCCGGGCCAGCAGTTTGGTCATCCAGTCGGTGCCGGTCACCCCCCGGTTCGGCTTTTTGAGCAGCAAAAGACCCCAGAAAGTGGCGAAAACGGTTACCCGCATCCCGGCGGCGGCGGCGGTGGTGGCCAGGATCAGGGCGGCATAGGCCCGGTCCAGATCGCTGCTCCAGGCGATGATGGTCGCCTTCAGCGGGGTGGGGGTCACTTCGGGGGGCGGGCCTCCCTCCAGCCGCCTGATCACCACCTTCATGGCGCCGACCCAGGGGTCTTCCTCCTGAACGGTCTTTTCTTCCCATAAATCCTTGGCTTCCTGCTCCAGCCAGCGCAGGTCGTCGGCTTCCCCGTCTTCGCCGGTCGGGAATTCTCCCGTGTCGATCTCCGGTATGGGCATGGTGGACGGCATGGCCGATGGTATGGGGAAGGCGAGTTTTTTGAGGGCTTGGACGTAGAGATCGAAGCCGTCGTCGGTGGGGTCGGCACTGGGGCCGCCGGCCGGCTCGGACCCGGCCGCGGGGCCTGGACCGGCCCCGAACCCGTCGGGGAAGGCGATTTTTTTGAGGGCATCGACGTAGGGGTCGCCGCCGGAGGATTCGGCGGATGGGGAAGGTGGTTCGCCGCGGGAAAGGCGGGCGGTCTCCTGTTCAAGCCAGCGCAGGGCCTGGATTTCGAAGCCGTCGTCGGTGGGGTCGGCGCTGGGGCCGCCGGCCGGCTCGGACCCGGCCGCGGGGCCTGGACCGGCCCCAAACCCGTCGGGGAAGGCGATTTTTTTGAGGGCATCGACGTAGGGGTCGCCGCCGGAGGATTCGGCGGATGGGGAAGGTGGTTCGCCCAACCGGGCGGTATCCCCGCTCGAGGCGGGATTCATGCCGGGGGGAGCCATCCGGCGTAGGAATTCCATCCAAGCGCCTGCGCCGTCGTTGATTCCTTCAGCGCCCGACGGGTCGCCCGGTGTTTCACCCGTACCCGGTATTTTGCTCACGCCCGGTGTTTTCCCCGCTTCCGGCGAGTCGCCCTCGGTGGGAACCTCGCCGGCCAGCCTTTGGTTTTCCAGTTCGACCGCTTCTTCCAGCCAGCGCAGAGCCTGCACCTCGAAAGAATCCTCGCCGGGGGTGGATCCGTTGGTCGTGATATCCTCCGCGGTTGCACCATCCCCGGGGAAGGCCATTTCGCGCAGTGCTTCAAAGAAAAGGCCCATTCCCGATTCCGACCCTCCGGTGGTTTCCCCACGGTCCGAACCCATCGGCATTCCCGATCCGGGGGCCTTTTGCGGCCCTTCAACCGGTTCCCCGGTTTCTGATTTGCCGGCGTGGGGTTTCGCGCTTCCAGCCTGCGGGTCGTCTTCCGGCTCAGTCATGGGCACGCCTCACCTTCGTTGGTTGCTTGAATCTTGCCGGGGCCCGGCAAAAAGGGAACGCGGTGGCGGGCCAACAAATGGATGGTTTCGCCTCTGTACATGCGCCCGTCGCTGTTGGCGAGGGCAAGGAACGGACTTTCGGCGAAACCTTTGACGTCCAGTTCGCCGCCGGGGGCGGCTCCCGTGCTATAACGGACGAGGCGGGGACGGCAGGTATCCGCCCCGCCGTCGTCCCGCCCCCCATGAAAGCCGGTGGCGAACCGGGTTACTGGCTCAAGTTCAAATTCTGCGGCATCTGCGCGATCTGCACCGTCAACGTCAGGTATTGACCCGAACGCCAGATCTTCACCGGCACCCGCTTGCCCACCGGAGTTTGGTTGACCAGGTTGATCAGGGTGGTGGCGTTATAGAGTGACGTTCCATCGAACTGGAGGATAACGTCGCCGGTCTGCAGTCCGGCGGCGGCGGACGGACCGCCGGGGTAGATGCTGGTCACCAACAGACCGCCCTGGTTTGCGGGCGGTTGGCTGGTGGAGTTGGACGACGAGACCGCCGACAGGGGCGATACGCCGATGCCCATCCAGGGGTAGGGAACGGTCTTGCCGGCCTTCAGGTAGGGGATGGCCTCCTGAACGGTGCTGACGGGAATGGCGAAGCCGAGACCCTGACCGGAGGTGTTGACGGCGGTGTTCACGCCGACCACGTCGCCGTTCAGGTTCAAGAGGGGACCACCCGAGTTGCCCGGGTTGATCGCGGCGTCGGTCTGCAGGAGGTTGCGATATTCCCGGTTGCCGATGGTCATCGGGCGGCCCGTGGCGCTGATGATCCCCAGGGTGACCGTGTGGGACAGGCCGTAGGGGTTGCCGATGGCCACGGCGAACTGGCCGACCTGGATGGACGACGAGTTGGCCAACTGGAGGTACGGCAGGGGCTTGGGCGCGTTGATCTTGAGCAAAGCCAGATCCAGATTGTAATCGCTGCCCACCACCTGCGCCGGGAAGGTCTGGTTGTAACCGGTCACGGTCACCTGGATGTTGTTGGCGTTGTTGATCACGTGGTCGTTGGTGATGATATAACCGTCACTGGAGATGAAAAAACCCGACCCCAGCAACTGTTCGGTCTGCTGGACCGGTCTTTGCGGCACCGAAGGACAGCCAAAGCCGGGCACGCAGAGGAAATTCATGCCCGAATACGGGTTGGCCGTTTGTGTGGTGATCGACGCCGTGATCTGCACCACCGCGGGGCTCGTGGTTTTGACCAAGTCCGGGATGGCCGAGGTGGTCACGGCCAAGGTGCCGTTGGGGCTGACGCTGGCCCCCACGGCGCCGGAAACCGGTACCGAAACCGGCTGGGTGGAGCCGTGGAACACGCTGAAGCCTCCGAAAGTCAAGAGCGAACCCGCCGCCAGGCCGGCCGCAGCCATCAAGGCCAAAGTGAGTTGTCCTAAACGCACAGGTTAAAATTCCTCCTTGTCAAAGGTTTGCGGTAAAACTACCCCCGTGGACAAATTATAGCCTGCGGGCGAATTTCCCGCAACGTGGCCCGGTTGGGCGTTTTGTAAATCTTTTGTGCATTTTGGGGGGCGCCGGGGGCGCCTTTTCCAGTTGCGGAAAAAATGCTATAATCGCGGCGCGAGAGGAGGCATTGCGCATGAAACACATCCTGACTCTCATCCGTCCCCCGGTCAAGCTGGGTGAAGCCGGCTGCAACGAGTGCAAGACCTCTTGTCAATCGGCCTGCAAGACCTCCTGCACGGTGAGCAACCAGGTCTGCCAGCGCTGACCCGAAGACCCCGCCGGTTGCGGGGTCTTTTTTACGAGGAGGATGGATTTGCAAATTCATAAATTCACCTTGGGCGACCGACTTTTGGTCTACGACGTGGGCAGCGGCGCCCTGCATGCCGTGGATCGGGTGGCCTGGGATCTTCTCGACCTGCATCCGGACTACCCTCCGCAGCGGGTCGCGACCTTGGCGGCCAGGTATGGTCCCGGCGAGGTGGCCGGGGCGGAAGACGAGATCGCGGCCTTGGTGGCCGAGGGAACCCTTTTCGCGCCCGACCCGCCCGGCGAGGTGGC
>JAJZBP010000198.1 GCA_021798855.1 Bacillota bacterium | reverse complement strand
CACCGTTACACTCTCTAAATCAGGCTATTCCCAGTTTCCAATTCCCATTTCGGCTTCCGGGGCGGCCGCTTTGGAGCGGAATAGGCGGCCGCTTTGGCCCGGAATATGCAATTATGGAGCACTGCGGCGGCTACAAGTCCGGTGGCCGCCCCCATGACGGAATAACCGGCCCAATTAAGAAAACGAACCCGTTCCCAATTGCCATCGCGGATGGCATTGAGTTTGTATTGGCGCAGCAGCATATGTGGAAGAAAACTGCCCACACTGCTAATAATTAGGAGTAATAGAAAGGTCCACCACGGCTTACCCAATATAGCCGCCACATCCACCATCGCCCGCGCCTCCCGTTGTCTTCCTTTGGGTTTGTCGTTTCGCCCTTTGCGGCAAAATTCCCTTTTTTGGGCTGAATGTTTTTGCCTTTTTCGATTTGCCTTTGTTTTTTACTCGGCGATGTTCTTCTTCCGAAAGCCCACGGGAGGAGTCATGGCTTTGTCCGTTATTAGGTCTTTTTTGGTCCGCCTGCTTCCTGTCTTCTTAATTCTGCTCCTGACCCTGCCCGCCCCCGGCACGGCTTGGGCGCATGGTATCGGCGGCTGTAGCAACCCTTTGGGTTGCGGTGGCCAAAAAACCCACTCCTCCCCCAACTCCGGCGGCGGGAACCTGTCCGACATCAAGGTGACGTGCCTGTCCCCGTCTTCATGCACATTGCAAGGGCATACCGGAAACTTCTTAACAACCACCGTGTCCGTCAGCGCAACAGTGCCGTTAACCGTAATGCAGGGCGCCCCGGCCTGGGGAACGTGGAATTATTACTGTCAAGGGGCGATTCTCGGGTGCCTCAGCCATAACCAAATGGATTTGAGTTCATCCGTCTCCGGCGCCAACGTTGCTTCGTACAGCCGGCCTCTGATATACGTGAACTTTGGGGACGGATACAGTGGAAAACTGAAAAGCTGCGGGGTTTGGCTTGTCCCTTGGCACAACGTCTGTTTTCAAAGTGGTTCTCCCACCAGTGGGCTTACGGGCAGCGTTGACATTTTCCTTGAGTTCCCCATCCCAACCGCCCATACGGGAACCGACAACATTATCTTCACCACCAGTTACTGGGCACCCACCTTGACTTCCTTCGGTGGCACGCGGGAAACCGTGTGGGTCCATTTGAAAACGCAGGTTGAACCCAATCCCCAGGTTTGTCAGCCAGGCCAATTGTGCGGGGGGTGCCACGCTTGGACGGCGCCGGGAACCACACTCCAATACACGACCTGTCCCAAACCCGACGGCTGGTCCATTGGGCCGCCGGATTATTACATCACTTTGACACATTGAGAAGCCTTCGGGCTTCTTTTTATCATCACAAAAAGACGTTCCCTTTGATAACCGGCATCAACGCCGCGTTGATGGTTGGCGTGGCCGAAGGTTTGTGGAAAGGCCTGGCTTGTGGTATACTGCTCATTGGATGGTTGGGCTTTGTCCACGAAAGAAGAAGGGGGAGTGGGGCGTGAAGGACTTGGTTCTCAACATCGGCCTTGCAATTTCCGTCTTCGTGACGATTTCCTACTTGGTGGTTACAAAGTGCGTCTGGGACCGTAAGCCTCGGCCCCATTGATAATCATGAAAGAACTTATCGTCAACGCAGGTTTGGTCATCGCCCTCTTGGCTGTCGGAGGGTACTTCGTCACCATTTACGTTTGGGACCACCGGACCAAACTTCGCTAACTTTTCAGCAAAGAAGCTCCCTTTTGCAGGGGGCTTCTTTTTTTTGGTCCCCCGAAAAAAAGACACCCGGTCGGTAAAACCGGTCAGGTGTCTTTTTTGGGGAGTCAGGCCGTTTTCAGGTAGTTTGCAAGGGCTCGTGCTGGAGTGAGTCTCTTGATGCCTCGATGAGCCCGCTTGGTATTATATCGCTCCAGGTATTTGTTCAGATCCCGCTGGAGTTCCTCCAGACTGGTATAGAGCCTTCCCGACCGCTCCGCACCTGGAGCATGTCCGGGTCGAGGGAAACTCCTCCGGCGCAAGGATGAGTTGCGATCCGTACTAAACGGTTTTGTAGGCCAGCATCCGCCGGAATCTATCACCGCCCGGTTGATCTTCCGTTTTAACAAACTGACTTGCCTTTTGTCGGATGGCGCAACGGTGAAAATTGTTCCACCTAACCATGAAGGGAGGAAAAACTCATGCGACCGTATGGTTCCGAACGCCGTGTCAAGGAAGCGCAAAAGCGCAACCGCCGGCAGGTTCGGAGAGCCGTTCGCTCCGCCAAAGAATCGGCGGTGCGAGAGGCTCTGGAGAGGCTGGGGGCTTAACCCCCGGCCTCTTTTTATTTTCCCCGTAAAAAAAGCCCCCGAATTGGGGGCTACTGGCGGGCGGCCTGAATGGCCCGCAGGAGATCTGCAGGACCATGGATCAGCCGGCCCAAAATAAAAGCTTCGATAGCATCGTTGGCTGTCAGCGGCGGCAATGCAACCTGGATTTGCTCTTCTTTCTTGGCGGCGCAGAAGAACCCCATGAGTTCATCCATCGCCGCCATCAGGCCGTTGGCGTCGGCGGCGGTCGGCGCGGCGGCCACCTCAAGGTTGGGCGGGGTGGTGTGCATCCAACCCGCCCACTTGGTCCCGCTGATGATCCAACTTTCACCCTCGAAGTTGTCCGGCACGGGCCAGGAAGGATCCCCTCCCCGTGCCCGGATAAAAGCCGTCACCGCCTTGAGGATCTCATCCAGGATACCTTCGGTTTTCTTAGTCATGTTTTGTTCCTCCTTTCGTAATCACTTCCTTGGAAGTATCTATTGGCGCGGTTGAAAAACGGCAAAAAAGAAAAGCCGCCGGTTAGGGCGGCAAATAGACGGTAACTATTGGCTCAAGCCGAAACCACAAAACCCGCACCGAAAGTGGACATGGCCGTTGACGCGCGCCCGGCCCCAGGCGGTTGACGGCCGCACTGGGGACAGGGTATGGCCCGATGCCCGCCGCCGGCTTTTTCGGCGTCGGCTTCCGCCGATACCCGTTGGTCCAATTTTTAATGTTGTCGCCAACGGGAGACGGCAAAAAGAAAGACGGCCGCAGAGCCGTCCAGAAATAAAAAAGCTAACCAGCCGAATGAAGGCAGAACCGAATTTTCTACCCCTTTGACATCATCCTGACATCAAAACCGTTTTTACCCCTATGTTCCACGAAACATTCCCTAAGACAAAATAAGAAGCGGCCTTACGGCCGCCTGCATTTCTTCTTTGGTGTCGGAGGGGGGACTCGAACCCCCACGGATTGCTCCATACGCCCCTCAAACGTACGCGTCTGCCAGTTCCGCCACTCCGACTTATATTTATAAAGATGCACAAAAATGGTGCCGAAGGTGGGATTTGAACCCACACAGGCTTACGCCTACGGCGCCCTGAACACCGCGTGTCTGCCAGTTCCACCACTTCGGCACTGCGGAGGCTATTCTACCATGAATCAAAGGCCAATTCAAGTTCAATCTTACCCGATTACCCGATTTAAACCTCGCGGGCACGAGGGCGTACACGGTTAATTTCTCTTAGCCGTCGCCACCTTACGGGGATACCTGGTGTGCATCCCACACCGCCGACCAATAGCCATTCTCTCATTAATACAGCCTGCGGTAAATGACGTAACCGGCCAACACTTTGGTAACGAAATTGCGTGTTTCCGGAAAAGGAATGTCGCTGATCTTATCCAACCTTCCCGTCCTCAGCCACTTCTTAACGTTATGGTCTCCTCCGTTGTAGGCGGCCAAAACCTGCACCAGATTACCCCCGAATTCCCGATGCAATCTGGCCAAGTACCAGGTGCCGATGGCCAGGTTAATCGAAGGGTTCGCCAACTGCCGCACCGAAAATCCAGGTAGACCCATCTCTCCCGCCGCCCAATACCCGGTCTGGGGCATCACCTGCATCAGGCCGATTGCTCCTTTGTTGGATATGGCTCCGGCTTGGAATTTGCTTTCGACCCGGATCACGGCTGCCACCAACAAAGGATCAAGACCATTTTTCTTAGCCTGGATTTCCACCGTTTGTCGGTATGGGAAAGGATAAAACAGTCGCCAGAAATCCTTGGAAGACAGTGCAAATACCACAATTGCAAAAAAAACCAGG
>JAJZBP010000197.1 GCA_021798855.1 Bacillota bacterium | reverse complement strand
AGTTTTTTATTTCGGTCCCGATCATAAGGTATTCAAAGCCTATGCTCATTATTCCCTGAAATGACTTCCTGTTTCCTTTATGTTTCATCGCAGAGTCATGGATCATCTTGGAAGGTGGAGGGGAAGGAGCCTTTTTTATGTTTGACCAGCTCACCCAGCGCCTGCAGGGGATCTTCGGGCGGCTGCGTGGCAAGGGAAAACTGAACGAAAGCGACGTCAATGAGGTCTTGCGCGAAGTGCGTCTGGCCCTGTTGGAAGCGGACGTCAATTTCAAGGTGGTCAGGGAATTCATCGCCAGGATCAGGGCCAAGGCCGTGGGGGAAGAAGTGTTCAACAGCCTGTCCCCGGCCCAGACGGTGGTTAAAATCGTTCATGCGGAATTGGTTGCACTCCTGGGAAGCAAGACCGCCAAGTTGACGGTGGCTCCCGCACCGCCGACGGTGGTGCTCCTGTCCGGTCTGCAGGGTTCGGGCAAAACGACCACGGCGGCCAAGCTGGCCTTGGCGAGCAGAAAGGGCGGCAAGAAACCATACCTGGTTGCGGCCGACGTCCACCGTCCGGCGGCCGTCGACCAGTTGCAGGCTCTGGGCCGGCAACTGGACATCCCCGTCTACGCGGAAGAAGGAGTGCAGGACGCCGCCGGCATCGCCGGCAGGGGTGTCGCCCGGGCCAAAAGTCTGGCCAGGGATCTGGTGCTGGTTGACACCGCCGGGCGTTCCCAGCTTGATGAGGAAATGATGGAAGAGGCCGGGCGGATCGCGGCGGCCGTGCGGCCCACGGAGATCCTCCTGGTGGTGGATGCCATGACCGGGCAGGAAGCGGTGGCGGTGGCCGAGGGCTTTCGGGCACGACTGCAACTCACCGGGCTCATCCTGACCAAGCTGGACGGAGATGCGCGGGGGGGAGCGGCCCTTTCCATCCGGGAGATCACCGGTTGTCCGATTCTGTACGTCGGCGTCGGAGAAAAGCCGGACGCCCTCGAACCGTTTCACCCGGACCGGTTGGCATCGAGGATCCTGGGTATGGGGGACGTTCTCACCCTGATCGAAAAGGCCCAAGAGGTGGTGGATGTCCAAAAAGCGGCCCAGATGGAACGCAAGTTACGCCGGGCCGAGTTGACCCTGGAGGATTTTTTGGAACAGTTGCGACAGGTGCGCCGGATGGGTCCCCTCAACCAAATTCTCTCTCTACTGCCTGGAGTAGGAGAGTTGAAAAAGATGAAGAATATGGAGGTCGATGAGCGGGAATTGTCGCGGGTGGAGGCCATCATTTGCTCCATGACCAGGGACGAGCGGCACAACCCGGTCGTCATCAACGGCAGCCGCCGTCGGCGGATCGCCAACGGCAGCGGCTGCAGCGTGCAGGACGTCAATCGCCTGTTGAAACAATTCGAAGACACTCGCAAATTGCTGAAGAACTTGGCGGGAATGAAAAAAGGGAAACATCCCTTTCCGCCGGGGATCCCCGGGTTCAAGCCCTGAGCCCATCGGCTGCGGGTGTGTTGAAGGGAGGTGAAGCATCGATGGTTAAAATCAGGCTGAAGCGCATGGGCGCCAAAAAGAGACCTTTTTACCGGATGGTTGTGGCCGAAGCTCGTTCCCCGCGGGACGGTCGGTTCATTGAGGAGATCGGGTATTACAACCCACTGACCAACCCCCCCGAAGTGCGGGTGGAGGAGGAAAGGGCCAGGTACTGGTTGGCGCAGGGCGCCGAGCCGTCGGACACGGCCAAGGCGTTGCTGCGGCGTCTGGGAATCGGCGGTGGGACAGGGGAACCTGAGGGAACGCAGGCCGCGGGCGTTTAGGGCTCCGCGGTAAGATTGTCGGTCGGTTTTGCGACGGGCGACGGCCCGGCGTCGGTTTGTGGTTCGTAGCCTGAAACGGGGAGGCAGGTTTCAACCACCGGCAGGCGATCGGTGTGTGCCTTTTTCATCAAATCACCAGGCGACTCCGGGCGGAGGAGGCACCGGCTTGAAAAAGCTAATCGAGGTTCTCGCGGCGGCTCTGGTGGAAGAACCGGACCAATTGCTGGTGGAAGAGAAAAAAAGCAGCAGGAGCAGCATCTACACCATGTTGGTGGCCGCCCCGGACGCCGGCAAACTCATCGGACGCAAAGGGCGGACCATCAAAGCATTGCGGCAGGTGGTGCGGGCGGTCGCTGTTCACCAGGGAAAGCGGGTTGATCTGGAGGTTTTGGCGCATGGGGAGGCTGCCGGAGGAACTTTACGCCATAGCCAGGATCGTGGGGGCGCAGGGGAATAAGGGGGAGGTCAGGGCCATTCCCCTGACCGATTTTTCCGAGCGATTCGTTTCCCTGCGGGAGGCTTTCTTGAGTATGCCATCCCGCCCGGCGGCGCCGGTGGAAGTTGAGCGTGCTCGATTCAAAGGGAATTTGGTCATCCTGAAACTCAAAGGGACGGAAACCATCGAACAAGCCTTGGCCTTGCGCGACGGGATGATCCACGTTTCCGCCGCCCGGCGGGTGGGGTTGCCGCCCGGACGTTATTTCCACTCTGATCTGTTGGGGATGCGGGTGGAGAGGGAAGATGGATCGCTGGTCGGGTTTTTGCGGGAGATCTGGTCAGGCAAAGCCAACGACGTCTTTTTGGTCCGTGGTGCCGCCGCGCCGGCCACCGGCGGGCGGGCGGGGGAGGAAGCCCGGGACGGGGAAAACGCCGCTGCTCCCCTCTCCCGTCCCGAAAACGGGGGAGGAACCCCGGTTCGGGCCGAACGGGAATTGCTCCTGCCAGCCGTCCGGGAGGTGGTCAGGGAAGTGGATGTTCCGGGGAAAAGGATGGTGGTCCGTCTGTTGCCCGGCATGGAGGATCAAAGTTGAAGATCCACATCCTGACTCTTTTTCCGGAGATGTTTGCCGGTCCCTTTTCTTGCAGCATACTTAAAAGGGCGGTGGATGAAGGCGCGGCGGAGATTCGGATCCATAACCTGCGGGATTGGGCCGCAGGCAGGCACCGGATCACCGACGATTCCCCCTTCGGGGGAGGAGTGGGGATGGTTCTGAAACCGGAACCGGTGTACCGGGCGGTGGAGGAATTGAGGGAAAACACCGGCTGCAGGGTGATCCTGTTTTCACCGCAGGGGAAAGTTTTCCGGCAGGAGACGGCCCAAGAACTGGCCCGCGAAAAAGGCTTGATCCTGATTTGCGGACGCTACGAGGGCGTGGACGAAAGGATCCGGGCGCTGGCCGACCGGCAGGTGTCCATCGGTGACTACGTGCTCACCGGCGGCGAGATCCCGGCGATGGTGGTGGTGGATGCGGTGGTGCGCCTTCTGCCGGGTGTCCTGGGAGGCGGCGAGGCGGCGACCACCGACGATTCTTTTGCGGCCGGACTCTTGGAAGGGCCGCATTACACCAAGCCCCGTAGTTTCCGCGGGCTGTCCGTCCCGGAGGTGCTGCTGGCGGGCAACCACGCCGCGGTGCGCCGGTGGCGCCGCAAGGAGTCTCTGCGTTGCACCCTGCGAAGCCGGCCGGAACTGCTGCTCGTGGCCCCTCTTGGGAGGGAGGACCTGGAATTGCTGGCGGAAATAGAGAAAGAAGAAGGCCCGCGGCCGGCGTTTGTATCGGCGGCAGAATAGGTCAGGGGAGGTCTGGAAATGGATATAATCGGCTTGTTGGAAAAAGAAGAACGGGTGGAACGGCCGAACTTCCGTCCGGGGGATACGGTGCGGGTGCAGGTGAAGGTCAAAGAGGGGAACCGTGAACGGTTGCAGGCCTTCGAGGGCGTGGTGATCGCCAGGCGCGGAGGCGGCGCCGGGGAAACCTTCACCGTGCGGCGAATCAGTTACGGAGTGGGCGTGGAAAGGGTTTTCCCACTGTCTTCGCCGCGGGTTGACCGGATCGATGTGCTGAAGCGGGGGCGGGTCCGGCGGGCCAAGCTCAACTACCTGCGCGGATTGAAGGGCAAGGCCGCGAGGATCAAGGAGATTCGCTAGGAAACCGGCGAAAAAGTACTTTTTAATAGTGGCGGTGGTGTGGTTCACTCGTCTGGAAGTCGGAAAATGGGTATCCACTGGGGGTAGAAACTGCTAGATTAATATTGGGAAAATCTTGACTTACATCTGCAAAAAGCGTAGAATTGCAGCATGAAGGTAAAC
>JAJZBP010000196.1 GCA_021798855.1 Bacillota bacterium | reverse complement strand
ATGACATCCAGACGACCCAGTTATAAAACCGATGGGAACAGTGGCGGATTTTGATTGCCGCCCGATAAACCACTACCCTCCTTCCTTGAGACACTCATTTTATTGTAAACGTGAAAAATTTCACTGGCAAAGATGGTTATGGTCTTAACAATGTGGAATTCCCCGGGTTTCCATCGCTGTGTTGGCCATTTTTGTAATTCTCTCATTCTATAGACCATTTCTGTTTTTGTGTACTTAATAAACTCAAAAAGAATTTTATCGCCCTCGCCAGTGTGCCTCCATAAACATAAAAAATAACGCACCGGATGGCGTTATTCGCTCCCCCGAATCATTAGCCGGCCACCCCCGGGGACGCGGATGGAAAATGTCGGATGCGCCGGGCAACGGATGGTATCCGGCGGCCGCGGGGCGGCGGCGGCACGCTTTTTTAGCCGATCGCTTCCGCGGAATTCCCGTTGTGGCGTTCAGCCGCCCCAGTTTCCAAAGCTGCTCTCACCACCGTTAAAATGCCGGCGGTTACTTCTTCCCTGGGGGCGTCGGCGTTGACCACAAACCACCCATGCCGTCGGGCCAGGTCAAGGTAGTGGGAGCGCACGGTGTTCAGAAAGTTCAGGTCAGTCTCGAAAACATCCCTTTTCTTGCGCCGGGCACGGGTCGCCTCCACCGGCAGGTCGAGAACGAAAACCAAATCAGGCTTCGGCAGACCGGCGTCCAACGCCGCAAGCCAAGACTCGGAAAGACCCTGGGCCTTGCCGTAGGCCCAGCCGGACGGATAATAGCGATCCAATATTACGGCATCTTTTTCCCGCAAAAGCTGTTCCAAACGCGGCAACATCTCGCGCCTGTTGTCGGCGTACCAACGTTGAGCGTCTTGCGCAGACAAAGGAAGCAGCCCTTTGAGAAAGGCCGTAATGATCGTTCCGGTGGGGCTTCCGTAAACCGGAAAGTGGGCGGCGCCGGTCGTCAGGCCGACCTCGGCAAACCAACTTTGCAATCGGGCAGCCTGATGGCTTTTCCCCGCGCCGTCCATTCCCTCAAGGTCGATCAACATTTCCGCCACCCCCGTTCTTGGCAACACCCCCGGCAACACCCCCGGCAACACCCCTTCCCCTGTCGATCCATTTTAGCACATTCGGCCGTTCCGAGGCCGGTACAGGTTGGCGGCCAACCTTACTGAATGATCATGTCGAACGTGGCGGTGGCTGGCTTTTTGTTGAAATACCCGTGAGAAATTTAGAGGATTCCAGAGTCGATGTTGCGCCATCTTTTAAAAAGCAAAATCCACCGAGCCACCATGACCGGCGCAGACCTCAATTACGTGGGGAGCATTTCCGGCGACCAGGACCTCGTGGACCGGGCCGGCAGCTTGGAGTATGAGCAGGTCCATGTGGTCAACGTGACCACCGGCGCCCGTTCGAGACCCTACGCCATGTCGGCTACAGCCGGCTCCGGCACCGTCGCCCTAAACGGCGGCGCCGCCCGCCTTGGCCAGCCCGGTGAACTGGCGATCATTTTGGCCTATGCCTACTTTGGGCCGGAGGAACTGGCCGGCTTCAGACCCAAGCTGGTTTTCGTTGACGAGAAAAACCGGGTGGTGGAGGAACCTCACAAGGGAAAGCTCAATACACGAACGGGACCAAGCGCCAAGAACGTTTCCGGTAAGCGACGTATTCTTCCCCCAAGGTGACCAGAAGCGCCCGTTCTTCCGCCGCCATTCGTCGGGAATAAGCGGCGAAGGCGCAGAGCAAGGCCAGGACCGCGCCGGCCCAAGTTCCCAGGGAGAGGCCAACTCCCAAGAGGCAGAGGAGGCCGGCGGTGTAGATGGGATGGCGGACCAAGCGGTAAGGTCCGCTTTGAACCACGCGGTGTCCTTGTCGGACTTCCACCCGGAGAGAGAAAAAACGGCCCAGGGTGAGAACGGAGCAGACGTCCAGGGCCATGCCCCCGGACCAGGCGGTCATCCCCAACCAATAGAACCAACCGGGCAGGGTTCCGATGCCCCATCCCCGCAGGAAAAACTCCAATGAGATGCCCACCCAAAAAGCTATGATAATAGGAAGAAGCGACGGGTCCCGCTCGCTATTTTGGCCCCGCTCTTGGGCATGGCCCCTGGTCATTTGGCCGCGCCCGCTTCGCCAAACCAGGATTCCCATCCATACGAGCCAGAAAACACCACAGGCTGTTCGTCGTCCGACGGAACCGCCGAACCAGGACAGGGGACCGAAGATGCCCCATCCGAAATGGAAAAGGGCTAGCAACCAGCCGGCGGCCAGGGCGGTAAATAAAAAACGGTAGAACAACCGTTGTCCCTCCCTTACCCTTATAATAGCAGAAAAAGTTCACCAGGAGGCCTCCGCACAGCGCAATTACGATGGCAAAGTGGCGGGTTCGCCCTCCGTGCTAAGATAGGAGAGACACTTGCCCCCCGCGAAATTATTGTAGAGGGCGGGGAAAGGTGAGTGATTTATGGGAAGCGAAGGGATGCCTGTGGAGAATACGGATAAGGTTCTGGATCTGGCCATGCGAAGGGGCGAGGTGAAGGGCGAGAAAGAAGGTCCGGAGGCTGGGAAGCCAGCGCCCACGGCATCTAAGCCGTCACGGCCGGACCCGGAAGTTGCCGAGAAGGCGGCGCGTCGGAAATTCGCGGCTGAGTATAAGCTCCAAATCCTGCGTAAGGCCGACGTCTGCAACGATGGGGAACTGGGTGCGTTATTACGGCGGGAGGGTTTGTACTATTCCCACCTGACCGACTGGCGTCGCCAGCGGGAGCGGGTAGAACTGGAGGCCCTGGCCCCGAAGAAACGCGGGCGCAAAGCGGGAGAGCCGAATCCCTTGGCCAAGCGGGTGGCGGAACTGGAGCGGGAGAACAGGCAATTGCTGCGGCGCCTCCAAAAGGCCGAAGTGATCATAGATGTGCAAAAAAAAATGCTGGTCTCCTGGGGATCATCCTGAAGAACCCGGACGAAGAAGGGAGCGACTGACGGCCGCGGCCAACCACCTCTCCGAATCGGTGGGAACAGCACCCGCCTGCCAGGCATTGGGGGTGCCCCGGTCCTCTCTATACCGACAGCGCCGGCCAAGGCTGAAGCTCACCTCCCGTCCTCGCCCTCGTCCTGAACGGGCCTTGAGCGCGGCGGAACGGGAAGCCGTCTTGGACATCCTGCACTCGGAAAGATTCAGGGATCAAACTCCAGCCGAAGTCCAAGCCGCGCTACTCGACGAGGGAACCTACCTCTGCTCCGTGCGCACCATGTACCGCATCCTGGACGGCCAGAATGAAGTTCGCGAGCGGCGTGACCAACTCATGTCTCCCAATTACGCCCAGCCCGAACTGCTGGCCACTGCGCCTAACCAGGCATGGTCCTGGGACGTCACCAAGTTGCTCGGGCCAGCCAAGTGGACCTACTTCTACGTGATTTTGGACATCTTCAGCCGCCACGTGGTCGGCTGGATGGTGGCAACCCACGAAAGCGCGACCCTGGCCGGACGGCTGATTCACGAATCCTGCGTCAAACAGAATATCAACCAAGGCCAGCTTAAAATCCACGCCGACCGCGGCCCTTCCATGACCTCCAGACTGGTGGCCCAACTACTCGCGGATCTGGGGGTAACCAAGACCCATAGCCGGCCCTACGTGAGCAACGACAACCCGTACTCGGAGTCCCAGTTCAAGACCCTGAAGTACCGTCCGAGTTTCCCTGACCGCTTTGGTTCCATTCAGGATGCGCGTGCTTTTTGCCAGGAATTCTTCCGTTGGTACAACCTGAGAACTCCATCATTCTGGAATCGCCATGCTGACGCCGGAAACCGTTCACTATGGCCGCGCCCAGGAGGTGATCGATGCCCGCCACCAGGTGCTTATGGCTGCCTATGCGGCCCACCCGGAGCGATTTGTCCGCCGACCGCCCCAACCGGCGCTCTTGCCGGAAGCCGCCTGGATCAATCCGCCAGAACTGGTACGGGCGAGGAAGGAAAAACTACAGTAAATTTCTCGAGCAAGTGTCTCAAAATGCTTGACACGTTCCGCTGACGATGTTGTTTTTGGTTAGACACCCTTCGCCTCGGCAAAAAGACAAGGGGTGTCTTTCCTTTTCCCTCCCCCAAAAAAATAATGGCTCGTGGCCA
>JAJZBP010000195.1 GCA_021798855.1 Bacillota bacterium | reverse complement strand
CCGATCTTGACCCGATTTTGCGCCAACAGTTGCCGCAATTGACCGGGCAGGGAATTGGGGACGGCGAAGGGGTCGAGGGGAACGGTGGCGGGCAGGGGCGTGACCGTGTAGAGGTGGCCTCGCTGGTTGTAAGTCCAAAGGAGGTGACCGTCGCAGATCGTCAACAACGGAGGGCTGCCCTGTTTTTCCAATAGATAACGGAAAGAAGCGGGCTTTTTGAACCAATAGTGAACGGTGACGGTGGTCGGTTTTTGGTGCGGCGAGGTCTTGGTTTCGTGCCAAACGGCATAGAGACTGTTCAGTTTGGCCTGTGCCCGCAGGACATGCTCGGCGATGCTGCGGGCGGAAGGAACAAAAAAGCCACAACCACTTGTTCCTAGAGTAATAACCATCACTAAAGTCAAGAACAACAGTTTTCTGAGTGACATAAGCCTCGCTTTTCCCTGTTTGGACAAAAAACGTCAATTTACTGCAATCTTCTTGGGGTTTATGGGTTTCGCCAAAACAGGCAAGAACTCCTTTTTTATAGCAGTTTTGCGTCGCTATCGAGGGGTCAATTACGTGGCGATTGACAAGCGGCGACGGGGGAAGGTTGATTTGGGTGGCGGCGACGGTTATACTTTGGTGGATGACCTTCGGGGCAAGGTGAGGCGGTAAACCGCCGATTCCTTACCGGCGGTGATGCCCGCAGGGGATAAGCCCGCGAACCACCGGTGTGGTTGATCCGGTGCGATGCCGGAGCCGACAGTAAAGTCTGGATGGGAGAAGGCCCAAGGCTTTCCCATGCCCCCGAAACCCTTACGGAAGGGCGGGGTTTATTTTTTGGCCGGATCGACCATGACAACGCTGGGCGATCCCATGTCCCTGGCTTTGGACCTGGCGGAGAGAGGGTTGGGTTTGACCAGTCCCAACCCGCCGGTGGGAGCGGTCGTGGTCCGGGACGAAAGGGTGGTCGGGAGTGGCTACCACGCCAAGGCCGGGACGGAGCACGCCGAAGTGCTGGCGTTGCGGGAGGCTGGGGAGGGAGCCGCCGGGGCCACCCTCTACGTCACGCTTGAACCTTGCAACCACTACGGGCGTACCCCACCCTGCACGGAGGCCATTTTGGCCGCCGGCATCGAACGGGTGATGGTGGCCTGCATGGATCCAAACCCCAGGGTGCGCGGCCGGGGGATGCTTGCCTTGGCCGGAGCGGGAGTGCGGGTGTCCGCGGGGTACGAGAGGGTGCGGGCCGGCGAACTCTACGGACCCTTCCGGAAATTTATCACCACCGGCATATCCTATGTGGCGATGAAAACGGCGGTTACGCTGGATGGCCGAATCGCCACCGCAGGTGGAGATTCGCGTTGGATCACGTCTCACCCGGCCAGAAGGCTGGTCCATCGGTGGCGCGCCACCTTCGACGGCGTGATCACCGGCATCGGCACCGTGCTGCGGGATGATCCGCAATTGACGGTGCGCTTGGTGGCCGGCCGCAGTCCGTTGCGGTTCGTGCTGGACAGTCAGGCGCGGATACCCTTGAAGGCGCGTTGCCTGGAGGGGGAGGAAACGGTGGTGGTGGTGACGGAAACGGCCCCGAGCGAGCGGGTGGCGGCCTTGGAGGGAAACGGCGTCAGGGTCTGGCGTTCCCCGCCGAACGCCGGAGGGAGGGTTGACCCGGCTTGGTTCTTGCGCGAAACCGCCCGCCGGGGGCTGGTCAGTCTGCTCTTGGAATCCGGCGGCCGCCTGAGCGCCGCTTTTCAGGAGTTGAACCTGGTGGACCGGTATTATTTCTTCGTTGCCCCGAAATTGGTGGGGGGACAGGGAGCGGGACCATTCGAGGGACCGGGAAAAGAATTGATGGAAGAAGCCTATCCTTTGCGCTTTTTGCGTTGGGAACAGGTGGGCGAAGACCTGCTGATCACGGCTGCGCCGGCCCGGAAAGTCGAGGGGTGTTGATTGTTCACCGGCATCGTGGAGGAAATCGGGAAAGTGGCCACCATCAGGGTGAGGGATAAGTCTTTCCATCTGGAAGTGACGGGGAAATTGGTGCTGGAGGATCTGCGGGTGGGTCACAGCGTGGCCGTGAACGGAGTTTGTTTGACCGCGACCGAGGTGAAGAAGGATCTGTTTGCGGCCGACGGCACTCCGGAGACTTTTCGTCGGACCAACCTGGGGAAACTACGCTTGGGAGACCGGGTGAACCTGGAGCGGGCTTTGCGGCTGGGGGATCGTTTGGGGGGGCACCTGGTCACCGGCCATGTGGACGGCCTGGGAACCGTAAAAGGGGTGAGTCTGGAAGGCAACGCGCGCCGGATCGTCCTGGAGGCGCCGGCGGAAATATGTCGGGCCACGGTGGACAAGGGCTCCCTGGCGGTGGATGGAGTGAGCCTGACCGTGGCTGGGTTGGGAGCCGAGCGGATCGAGTTGGTGTTGATCCCCCATTCGGCGTCGGCCACCACCCTGGGGGACAAGGTGGTCGGCGACACGGTCAACCTGGAGGTCGATCTGATCGGGAAATACGTGCGTGAAGGGCGGGAAAAGGGCATCAGTCGAGCTTTTCTGGCCCAGAACGGTTTCATCTGAGACGGCCGGCGCGGCGCGGGGGAGGTCGGGTTCTTCCCGCCGTTTTCCCCATCCGTCCGCGTCCGGTTTTGTCTGCCGATGCCAAAATGCGGGGAGGTTGGTTCGATGAGCATGGCAACTGTGGAAGAGGCCATTGAAATAATCCGCTCCGGGAAAATGTTGATCGTGGTGGACGACGAGGACCGGGAAAACGAAGGTGACCTGCTCATGGCCGCTTCGATGGCCACCCAGGAGAACATCAATTTCATGGCCAGATTCGGCAGGGGTTTGATTTGCCTCCCTCTTTTGGCCCGGCGCGCCGAACAGTTGGCCATTCCCCCGATGGTTCCCAAACCGGGGGACCATTTGGGAACCGCTTTCACCGTATCCGTTGATGCTCGGAGGGTGACCACGGGTATTTCGGCGGGAGAGCGGGCGCTCACCATCCGGACCGTGATCGATCCGCAAACCAAACCCGAGGATCTGGTGCGTCCCGGACACGTTTTTCCCCTGGTGGCCAAGGACGGTGGAATCCTCCGGCGCCCGGGGCATACGGAGGCCGCGGTGGATCTGGCCAAGTTGGCCGGAATGTACCCGGCGGGGGTGATCTGCGAGATCATGAACGACGACGGAACCATGGCCAGGCTGCCCCAATTGGAGGAATTCGCCCGCCGCCACGGCCTTGCCATTTTGACCATCGCCGACCTGATCCGCTACCGGAGGAAGACGGAAAAGTTGGTCAGGATGGTGGCCGAGGCCAAACTGCCGACCAGGAACGGCATCTTCCGGGGTTTGGCCTACGAGGAGATCCTCAGCGGCCAATGTCACGTGGCGATGGTCATGGGCGACCCGACCACGGACCAGCCGGTTTTGGTCAGAGTTCACTCGGAGTGTTTGACGGGGGACGTCCTGGGTTCGTTGCGTTGCGATTGCGGAGCCCAGTTGGAGACGGCGATGCGTCTGGTTGCCGGCGAGGGCCGTGGCGTCGTCTTGTACCTGCGGCAAGAGGGCCGAGGGATCGGTTTGGCCAACAAGTTCCGCGCCTATGCTCTGCAGGACGGGGGGGCCGACACGGTTGAGGCCAACCACCTGCTCGGCTTTCCCGCGGATTCCCGCGATTATGGAATCGGCGCCCAGATCCTGGCAGACGTGGGAATCAGGAAGATGCGTCTTTTGTCCAACAACCCCAAGAAGCTGGCCGGCTTGGAAGGTTACGGTCTGGAGATCGTCGAACAGATTCCACTGCGGGTCGGCCGGAATCTGGTCAACGAAGGTTACCTGCGGACGAAGAAGGATAAAATGGGGCACCTTTTATAGTGGTGGAAAGGGAAGTGAGCACGATAAAAACCTACGAAGGGCAATTATTGGGAGAGGGTAACAGTTTCGGGATCGTGGTCAGCCGCTTCAACGACTTTTTGACGACGAATCTCCTGGAGGGATGTTTGGACGGCTTGCGGCGGCACGGGGTGCGCAGCGACGATCTCAGGGTGGCCTGGGTGCCGGGAGCCTTTGAAATCCCCCTGGCGGCACAACGGTTGGCCAAAAGGGGAGAATGTCGGGCGGTCATCTGTCTGGGGGCGATCATCCGCGGGGCCACGCCCCACTTCGAGTACGTGGCCGCAGAGGTG
>JAJZBP010000194.1 GCA_021798855.1 Bacillota bacterium | reverse complement strand
TCTGTTGATCTTTTTGACACCGTGTCATATATTTGTGGCGTGGTTGGTTGGGAAGCAAAGGATGGGAAGGGAAAAGCTTTGCACGTGGACCGCAGTTCGGAATTAAGGCTGGGAAGCCGAGACCGGGAGGTTGATCTATGGAAAGACAACGGTTGGTTTTGGGTTCCAGCGGCCGCGGGTGAAATGGAGTCGAGTGTAAGACGGTGCCGCCGGGAATAGCCGGCTTGGTAGACGGCGATTGAGATGGATGTCAACGGATGGGCGGGAGAAAGAAGTGTTTTGCGGAAGCTAGTTTGAGAATAAATTCACGAGAGGGGGAAGACGGGGTTTGCGCCGGCTGGTAGCGCGGGTGGACTCCCCGGGAAAAATGACGTCGGAAGGGGATAAAGTCATCGCCTTGGATCAAGCCAGAGAAAACGGGTTGGATACGGCCTTCGACCGGGCGGCCGGAATCAAGCCCTGCACCATCGGGCGGGACGGCGCCTGTTGCCGGGCCTGCTCTTTGGGGCCCTGCCGGTTGGTGGGGAAGCACACGATGGGCGTTTGCGGGGCCACTTTGGACACGGTCGTGGCCAGAAACATGGCGCGGATGGTGGCGGCCGGGGCCGCCGCCCACTCCGATCACGGGCGGGACCTGGCCGTAACGCTGCGGGAAGTGGCCTTGGGGAACGCCAAGGACTACCAGATTGGTGACGAACGAAAATTGCGTTGGGTGGCCGGATTCCTGGGGGTGGAAACCGCCGGAAGGGAAGTCAGGGAGATTGCCCTGGAGGTGGCGGAGAAAGCCCTGGCCGAGTACGGGCAGCAGGAAGGAGAGCTGGCCTACCTGCGCCGGGCACCGGAGAAGCGGCAGGCCGTCTGGCGCAAGGCGGGCCTTTCTCCGCGCGGGGTTGACCGGGAGGTGGTCGAGACTCTGCACCGCACGGTTATGGGGAACGACCAGGATGCCGAACACATCCTGGATCAGGCGTTGCGCACCGCCCTGGCCTCCGGTTGGGGTGGGAGCATGCTGGCCACCGATCTCACCGACATCCTTTTCGGGACGCCGCAGCCGCGACCCAGCAACGCCGGCCTGGGGGTGTTGGAGGAACAACAGGTCAACATCCTGGTCCACGGCCATGAACCAACCCTATCGGAGATGATCGTGACGGCGGCGCGGGATCCCGAGTTGATTGCCTATGCCCGGGGTCAGGGAGCGGAGGGGATCAACGTCGCCGGCATCTGCTGCACCTCCAACGAAGTGTTGATGCGCCAGGGAGTTCCCTCGGCGGGTAACTTCATGGACCAAGAGTTGGCCATGACCACCGGGGCGGTGGAGATGATGGTGGTGGATGTCCAGTGCATCTTTCAGTCGCTGGCATCCCTCTCCAAACGGTTTCACACCCTTTTCATCACCACCTCCTCCAAAGCCAAGATCGAAGGGGCCATCCACAAGCAGTTTCACGAAGAACACGCCATGGAATTGGCCAAGGAACTGGTGCGGATGGCCTGCGACAACTTCAAGAACCGCAAGGCGATTCATTACCCGACGGAGAAAAGCCGCCTCGTTGCCGGCTACTCCCACGAGTACATCGAGTATATGTTGGGCGGACGTTATCGAGCCTCCTTTTGGCCGCTCAACGACAACATCATCAACGGCAGGATCTTGGGAGTGGCGGCGGTGGTGGGCTGCGACAGCATCCGCAACGCGCAGGGGGAGCCGGAGGCGCCGATCATGGGGATCATCAAGGAATTGATCGCCCGCGACGTTTTGGTGGTGGTGACCGGATGTTCGGCCATCGCCGCCGGCAAGCACGGTTACCTGTCTCCCGAGACGCTCGAACACGCCGGTCCCGGCTTGGCCGAAGTCTGCGAGGCCATTGGGATCTCCCCGGTGCTGCACCTGGGAAGTTGCGTGGATAACTCCCGCATCCTCACGGTTTTGTCCGCCATGGTGGAGGTGGGTGGCCTGGGCACGGACATCTCCGACCTGCCGGCGGCGGGGGCGGCTCCGGAATGGATGTCGGAAAAGGCCCTGGAGATCGGGGCGTATTGCGCGGCCAGCGGCGCCGCCGTTTTCTTCGGCCTACCCGATCCGCTCCTGGCGGCGCCGGACGTGGCGGAGATCATGACCAAGGGTTGGAACGAAAGATTCGGCGGGAGCATGACCTTCTGTGATCCTCGGGAGATTGCGGATCGAATCGTGAAGACCATCGAGGGCAAACGGACGGCTCTGGGCATCAACGTGAAGAAGGAACGAGTACTGTTCGACATGGAGGCCCGCCGAGCCCTGGCTTAAGGGACTCGGTTCGACCGCCGGACGCGGGCCGGGTTGACGGGTGGGCAAAGGGGGTGGGCCGGCGTGGGCGGCCCACCCGGGCCTTATAATCTGGCGAGTTAAGGAGGAAGCCATGTCTAAGATAATCGCGTCGGCGGCCATCCGGGGAGCGCACAAACTGGTGGCCAAAGCTGAAACCGCCTGGAAGAACGCCGTGGATGCCAAGGGACCCGGCGAACGGGTGGAGTTTCCCAATACGGCCTATTATCTGCCGGTCATCTACAGCCTGACCGGGCGCAAGGTGGAACGCCTGGGGGATCTGGAGCCGGTTTTGAAGGAGTGCCGGGAACTGTTGCCGCCGGTTCCCGCCGAGGACGTCTGGACCCCTTACCTGGGAACGGCTCTGGATGCAGGAATCGCCACTCTGTTTGCGGAAGAAATAATCGAGGCCATGAAGTACGTGGTCGGTCCTTCCCCCGTGGACGGCATCTGGCTGGGCGCACCCGACGACGTGATCATCCGGGAACGCGGGATCGAATTCGTGGATGGCAGGGCGCCGGGTTTTGCCGCCGTGGTCGGCTCGATTCCCGGGGAAAACGAGTTGGCCGTTAGAATCGCCAAGGAGATGCAGCAGAAAAACCTTTACATTTTTCTGGCCGGCGACCATGCGGGGCAACAATTTGCCGAACAATTGGCCGCGACCGGGGAACAGATCGGTTGGAAGACGCGCCTTGTTCCCTACGGACCAAACATCGAGGCGCAGATCTATTCCCTCGGATTCGCCAGCCGGGCGGCCATGTCCTTCGGTGGCATTGCGCCGGGAGATTACCGGGGCATCTTGCGTTACAACAAAAACCGGATTTTCGCCTTCGTCCTGGCCTTCGGCGAGGTCACCGATGAGTGGTACGCCACCGCGGCGGGGGCCATCTCCTATGGTTTCCCCACCATCGCCGACACCCCGATCCCCCAGATCCTGCCGACCGGGGTGTGCACCTACGAGCATGTGGTCTCCGACGTGCCCCGGGAGAAGATCGTCGCCAAGGCGGTGGAAGTCCGGGGCCTCAAGGTGCCTGCACCCAAGCTCCAATTGCCGGTCGCCTTCGGGCCGGCCTTTGAAGGGGAGATCATCCGCAAGGCCGACACCCATGTGCAGATGGGTGGCAACGCTTCGCCCGCTTTTGAATTCCTGCGGATGCGGGACATGGAAGAGGTCGAGGACGGTAAAATCACCGTGGTGGGTCGCGACTTGGGGGACGTGCCGGAGGGAACCAACCTGCCTTTGGCCATTATCGTCGAAGTGGCCGGGCGGAAAATGAACGACGACTACGAACCGGTGCTGGAGCGGCGCATCCACGATTTCATCAATTACCTGGAGGGAGCCACCCACAACGCCCAACGGGATATCCTACGGATCAGGGTGAACAAAAAAGCGGTGGGGCTGGGCCTCTCGCTGAAGAATTTCGCTGAAATCGTCTACGCGGAGTTGAAAGACCAGTTTCAGAACGTGGTGGACAAGGTGCAGATCACCATTCACACCGACGAGGATAAGGTGGTGGCGTTGCGGGAGGTGGCCCGAGAGTCATACGTGCGCCGGGACGCCAGAATGGCTTCGCTGACCGACGAGGTGGCCGGGGAATTTTTCACCTGCACCCTGTGCCAATCCTTTGCCCCCAACCACGTCTGCATCGTCACTCCCGAGCGGATCGGCCTTTGTGGAGCGGTCAACTGGTTCGATGCCCGGGCGGCCTTCGGCATCAAGCCGGGCGGAGCCAACCAGCCGGTGGAACGTGGCAAAGTCGTGGACACCGTCAAGGGCCAGTATGAAGGGGTCAACGACATGGTGCGCAAGAACTCCCACGGGGCGCTGGAGTTCCTAAACCTTTACTCGATGATGGAGAACCCGATGACTTCCTGCGGCTGTTTTGAGTGTAT
>JAJZBP010000193.1 GCA_021798855.1 Bacillota bacterium | reverse complement strand
GGGCGGGGGGGGGGGACGGGGCGGGATGGGGACGGGGCGGCTTCGCCGGGCGCGGCAAGTTTGTTGGCGCGCGTGGTGAGAAAATCGAGCATGGAGTACGTCAGCCTCGGGCAAACCGGTATCCGGGTTTCCAAGGTTGGTTTGGGGGTTTTGACCATGGGACCGCTGCAGGCGGATCTCCCCCTGGAGCGGGGGGCCTATCTGATCCGGCGGGCCTTGGCCATGGGGATCAATCTCTTTGACACCGCGCAGCTTTACCGGACGTACCCCCACCTGCGGGAGGGCCTGCGGCGGGTTCCGGACGGTGGGGCCGTTCTGATCAGCAAGGCTTACGCCCACGCCAGGGACGGCATGTCGGCCGCCTTGGCCGAAGCGGAGGCGGAAACCGGACGCCGGATCGACATTTTTATGCTGCATGAGCAGGAATCGGTTCATACCCTGGCGGGGCACCGTCCGGCCCTCGAATACCTGGTGGAGGCTCGGGCAGAGGGAAGGATCGGGGCCGTGGGGCTGTCCACCCACCGGGTGGCCGGCGTGCGGGCGGGAACCATCGATCCGCGGATCCAGGTCATCATGGCCATCGTCAACCTGCGGGGCCTGGGGATTGGCGACGGGACCGCGGCGGAAATGCTGGAGGCGGTCGGTGAGGCGCGGAAGGCGGGCAAGGGGGTCATCGCCATGAAATTGCTGGGGGGTGGGGCTTTGACCGGCGCTGGAAACGACCCTGCCGCCGCCCGCAACGCCCTTTTGTTTGCCCGGGAGCGATCGGGAGCGGACGCCTTCCTCCTGGGGGCCAAGTCGGTGGCCGAACTTTCCTTCGGCCGGCGCGTCCTGCTCGGCCTGCCGGCCGGCACCGGCTTGGCGGAGCGTCTGAGCCGGGTTCCCAAACGGCTGCACGTCGACGAATGGTGCAACGGTTGCGGCGAATGTCTGGCCGCCTGCGGGAGCGGGGCACTGCGTCTGGTCGAGGGGAGGGCCAAGGCCGGCGAAGGGTGTGTTCTGTGTGGCTATTGCGTGGCCCGTTGTCCCGACTTTTACCTGAAGATGCTCTGAACAAGGGAGGGATGGGCTTATCGGCCGGATCATCGGCTTGGACGTCGGGGACAAACGGATCGGTGTGGCGGTGAGTGACGAGTTGGGGTGGACGGCACAAGGTAGGGAAGTCATCGTCAGGGGCGACGGCAGGGAATGGGTGAGGTTGGCCAACCTGGTGGCGGAAACGGAGGCCACCGAGGTGGTGGTGGGCATGCCCCTGTCCCTTTCCGGGAGGGCCCAAGCGGCGGCGGAAAAAATTCAGGCGTTCATCGCCCAGTGGCAGGATAAAATAAGGGTGCCGGTGAAAACATGGGATGAGCGGTTGACTACGGTGGCTGCCGAGCGCGCTCTTTTGGAGGGGGGCATACGCCGCCGGGAGCGGCGGCTGATGGTCGACAAGGTGGCGGCGGTTCTTATTTTACAGGGTTACCTGGACCGGCAGGCGCGGGACCGGACCGGCCGGGCCAAGTCCAGTGAACCCGTGGATGCGCCGGACCCGCAAGCGACGCGCCAATAAAAAGGAGGAGGGATCCAGTTGCCGACCGAGGACGAAGTGGTGGTTTTGACCGACGAAGAGGGCGAGGAACATGAATTCGCGATCCTGGACATACTTGAGGTCGACCGGAAGGAATACGCCGTTTTGATTCCCGTGGACAAGGACGAGTGGGAAGAGGCCCAGGATGAGGATGAAGAAGAGGGTGAGGCCATCATCCTCAGGGTGGACAAGGACGACGCCGGCGAAGAGATTTTGGCGGACATCGATGACGATGAGGAATGGGATCGGGTGGCCGGCGAATGGGAGAAAATGTTGGCCGAGGAAGACGACGATTTCGAGGATGAGGATGAGGAAGAGGATGAAGATGAAGATGAGGACGAGGAGGAAAAATAGGAAGAGGGAACGTGGGGAAGGCGGCGGCTTCGGGTGGAAAGTGATCACGGGGGGATGCCCCCCATTTTTTTATGGCTCAGGCGGTGGGAGGTTTCCCAGCGCCGAATAATTGCCATCGGTGTTTTTGCGCCGGGCTTCCCGTTACGGTTACCGCTTCGGCTATAATGGGCGGTGGACGGCGTGACGAGTGGCCGCCGGAACGGATCCATGCTGCGTTGCGGCGGCCGCCGGAAAGGTGAATTGGAGGGGTGAAACAATTTGCCCAAGCTTCGGGTTGGGTTCTTCCTGCGGCGCCTCGCGCCGCGACTGGCGGGGGCTGGACTCGGGTTTTTGGTGATCTCAATGCTTTTTTGGTTCCTTTTTGGCTTTTATTTGGCACCACCGGAACCGGACGGAGGGAGCAAGGTGCTGGTGAGGGTGGCACCGGGCGAGAACGCAGCCCAGATCGGCGCGCTCCTGGAGCGCAAGGGCGTCGTTCGGTCGGCGTTGGCCTTTGAACTGTTCATCAAACTGAACGGCTTGGGCACCCGGTTGGAAGCGGGAGCTTACGATTTGAATCCGGGGATGAGTCTGAACCAGGTGATCGGCAGGCTGGTGGAAGGGCGGGTCGCCGGTATGCGCCTGACCATCCCGGAGGGTTTCACGGTGCGCCAGGTGTCCTCCCTGTTGGTGGCCAGGGGGATCGTCTCCCGGAGCAGTTTTGCGGCGGCCGTCGCCGCGGGACGGTACGGCCTGCCCTTCGTCCCGGGGGGACCGAAGGTGTCCACCGACCTGGAAGGGTACCTTTTCCCGGCCACCTACCGCTTCTACCCGCGCGAAAAAGCCGGTGAGGTGGTGGGGGCGATGGTGGCGCGGTTTCGCGCCGCCCTTACGCCGGACGACCTGAAGCGCATCCGCAGTCTCGGCTGGACCATCCCGCAGGCAATCACCCTGGCTTCAATCGTCCAGCGGGAAGCCAAGTTCAAACGGGACATGGCCCTGGTGGCGGCGGTTTTCACCAACCGCCTGCGTTTGAGAATGCCGTTACAGTCCGACGCCACCGTCGAGTACCTCCTGCCCAAGGCCACGGTGCGCCTGAGCTTGGCTGACCTTCGCATCGCCTCTCCTTATAACACCTATCTCCATCTCGGCCTGCCGCCCGGGCCAATCTGCAACCCCGGGGAGGCGGCTATTCAGGCGGCCATCCATCCGGCCAAGGTCGGGTACCTCTACTTTTTAAACCTCCCCGGTGGAAAAACCATTTATGCCAACACGTATGCCGGCTTTCAGGCGGACGAAAAAAAAGCGGGCCTTTAGGCCCGCTGAGGCTACAATGCCAAGCGGTCACATCGGGGCATCAAGAGAATCAATCCGGCCAGAGCCGTTGCCAACTACCTGAAGGTCGCCTGAATACCCAAAATAAACGGTTGCCATGTATTACCTTTTTGTCACCAGTTTGATACCGCCCAACACCTTAGCTGAGCTTCTTGGCTGAACAATGCCAACGGACCGCTTTTTTGGAAGCAATCGTTTTGCCGGCCCTATTTCTTTGGCTTTTCGCGCAGGGCCAGATGCACGTCTATGTTGCCGAAACGAGTTTCCAGGGGCAAAACCACGCTTTGGATGTTGACCATGGAGAGGATGGTTCCCCGTCCGCTGATCACCGAAGGCGGGGATATGTTGCAGGGGTAACCGGCCGCTTCGAGTCCGGCGCTGGCCATGCCGGTGATCACGTTGCCCAATTCGGCGATGCCACTTTCGGCCAGGCGGTCAAAGATGGGTATGGGCGAGCCGACGATGGCTCCCACGATGGCCTTGGCGGTGCTTTCGTCCATGCCGTAGAGGACGGTGCCCTCCACTGAACCGACCACGCTGATGCTGACCGTTATGTCCCGCAGGGTGAAGTAGCCTTCGTGCCAACGGGGTTGCCCTTTTTGCACTTGCGCCTGGGCCTCGGCTTCCAGGACCCTGGAGGCCGCAACGATAAACGGGTTCAAGAACTCCACCTTCACTGGTAACCCTACCCCCTATGCGCCGGTGTATTTGGCCACGGTTTCGAGTATTTTGGCGGGGTCGTATGGTTTGACGATAAAGTCTTTTGCGCCGGACTTGATGGCTTCAATCACCATGGTTTTTTGGCCAAGGGCGCTGCACATCACCACTTTGGCCTGGGGGTCAAGCTCAATGATCTGCTTGAGGGCTCGGATGCCGTCCAAGACGGGCATGGTTATGTCCATCAGCACCAGGTTCGGCTTTTCCCTGGCGTACTTTTCCACGCCAACTTCCCCGTGTTC
>JAJZBP010000192.1 GCA_021798855.1 Bacillota bacterium | reverse complement strand
CCTGCAAGATCCAGCGAATGTAATCGACCCCGACCTCCGGTTGGATGGTGGCCCCTTTGCGGGCCACCTGATAGGGGAGCCGAACACCCAGGGCTCCACTGGGACAGGCTTTCACGCAAACCATGCAGTCCCAGCAATCCCGCCGTTCCCGCAGTATGGCCTTCCCGTCCTTCCCCAAGAGCAGCAGATCCCCAGGGCAGGTGTTCACGCAGGTTCCGCAGCCGGTGCAAAGCTGCTTATCGGTATGCACGCTCAAGTGTTCACCAACCCCCTACCTCGGTTGATAGCGATCCCCATCCACCATTTGGTGGTATGGTCGTTCCAAAACCTCGATTCGCCCCGTATCCCGATCTCGGCGAGTGTTCACGAATTTCAGCCAATGCTCATCCAAACGCTCCGGATAATCCAGGCGGGTCTGAAAACCCGGCCAGCGGGTTTCCTTGCGGTGCAGCAGGTGGTGGAGCAGCGTTTCCGCAACCTGCACCCGATCCATAATTTCGTGGGCCTGCAGGAGTTCATGCGGGTCGGCTGCGCTCAGGTCCGACGCATCCTCCTGCAACCGTTGCACTTCCCCCAACGCCACCAGAAGCCGCTCTTCGTTCATCTCGTAGAAAGAGCCGATGCCCCCCGCGTACTGATCCATGGTCCGCTGGAGGCGCTCTTCCATCTCTTGCGGCTGGATATTGCAGTTGCCCACCGGCGTCCACAAAGGCCGCAGTATCCTTTCGTGGAGCAAATCGCCATCCGCCGCCCCCCAGGGAACCGCCGCGGCATACCTGGCGGCGGCTCTGGCGGCGATCATTCCCTCGGCGAAACAACCGCTGACGAACTTGTAAGGCGCACCTCCCGCCACGTCCCCGGCGGCCCACAGTCCTTCCAGGGTGGTCGAACGATCCGTCTCCACCCAATAGCCGGCCTGGGCGTGCCCACCCACCAGGTAAGGTTCCGTACCCATGATTTCGACGGCGTCCCGTCCGGGATCGTGTCCGTTCGCCGCCCATTGGAGCACCAGGTTGGGATACATGTCCAGGTACGCCGCCTTCAACTCGCGGACCTTCTCCGCCGGAAGGCCGCGGGTGTCCATGTAACAAGGGCCGCGCCCTTCCTTGATCTCCTGCACCGGACCATAAACCCGCAGGCAGGTGGGCGCCCCGTCGCCCCCCAGGTGGCCGAATCGCGTCGCCATAAATCGCTCCCCGCGCGCATTGATCTGACTGGCCCCGAAACCCAAGGCGAGGGTTCCGGTGGGGGCCACACTGTCCTTGGTCCGCAGGGCGATGAAACGCATCTCCAAACTGGTCAACTCCGCGCCGGCCCGGATGCCCATGGCGTAACCGGCCCCGGTGTTGAAGGGCGAATACCACATTCGATGGTGGGCACTGCCGTCGGTGTTGGGTTTGTAAATTCCCGCCGCACCACCGGTGGCGACGATGGTGGCCTTGGCCCGGATCCGGTAAATTTCCGCATCCCGCACTCCAAAGCCGATGGCGCCCACCACACGGCCACCTTCCAACAGGAAATCGGTGGCCACCACGCGGTTGAGTACCCTCGCACCGGCCCGCCGCGCCTGCCGCGCAATCAGCGGTTTCAAACGTTCCCCGTTGATCTTCAGGTTCCAACGACCCCGCCGGGCGGGACGACCGTTTTCATCCCGGAGGATGGGCAGCCCCCAATCGGTCACCCGGTCCACCGCGGCGTTCAGTTCGCCGGCTTGAGACAAGACCAGGTCCTCCCGGCAAAGCCCCATCGCATCGTAACGGACGTAACGGAGGAAACTTTCGGGTGTCTCGCCGGGGTGGAGATAGGCGTTGATGGCATTCATCCCGGCAGCCAAACACCCGGAGCGTTCGATGTTGGCCTTTTCCAGGATCAGGACTTCCAGTTCCGGCGCGACCATGCGCGCCTCCACGGCCGCCAGACACCCGGCCGTACCGCCGCCGATGATCAGAATGTCCGTATCGCAAGTCTCCAAGCAAAAGTCTTTCCTTTCCTGATCGCAGGCAGCATATGCCGACTTGCCGTCGGCGGTCACGCCCGCTTCTCGATCACCAAACGATAATAGTCCGCTTCCTTCTTGATCGATACAATTTTCTGGCCGTCGTCCTTGGAACTGCGGGCCACGCTTTCCACCGGTCGGCCCGGGTCCAGCCAGACCTCCAACCGCTCACCGTTATCCAGGTCGGTCAGCCGGCGCCTGGTCTTCAAGTAGTTCAAGGGGCACACTTCACCCCGCAGATCCAGCATCCATCCACCTTCCGCCCCTGCAGTCTCCATCTATGCTCCCCTCCCTTCCATTGTCCCCCCTCCCTGCAGGTCGAGAGATGCTCCATCCGGCGCCGCCGGGGGCACCTTCCAGGCCACCGGCGCACCCGCCGGCGGCATTTCCAGTTCCACGCCGTCCGCCGACAGGGAACCGAAGACCTGCTCCTGGTAACCGGCAATCCCTTCCCGGTCGAAGATGGCGCCCAGCCGCTCCCGCCCCTGCGCGTGTTCCCTGTACCAAGCCAAGGTGCGCTCGATCACCCCGTCCAACTGTTCCTCGGCAACCCAGCGAGCCACTCGTTGGGCGGCGCGAGGTCGCTTGCCCCACTTGCCTCCCGCCCAAACCTCCATGCCGGTGCGCCCGGCCCCCAAAGCGTCCAGCGGACAGACATGGATGCAATCCCCGCAGCCGATGCACTTAAAAACGTCCCGCAACGGCAGGTCCTCGGTCATCGTCAAGGCGTCATCCCCGCACTTGGCGACGCAAAGTTCACAACCCGTGCAAAGGCCGGCATCCAGTTTCGGTTCCGTGATCCCGATGATCCCCAGGTCGGCTCGCCGGGCAGCCATGCAGTCGATGGGACACCCGCTGATGTTGATTTTGAACTTATGGGGCGTGGGGGTTCCAAACCACCTTCGGTCAATCTCCTGGGCCATCCTCTGAGTCTCGATGTTGCCGTTGGGATTGAGTTCGCAACCGCTGCAGGCGATGGGCACCCGCACCCGCGGTCCGCAGGAGGACGGAGACAGGCCCGCCTTGGCCAATTCCGCCAGACAATCCTCCAGCCGGTCATAAAGGACGTAGGGAATCTCCACCGTCTGCCGCACGGAGAGATGGACGTAGCCCTGCCCATATTCGTCGGCCACCCGGGCAATGACCGGCAGTTTTTCCGCGCCCACCCGCCCACCCGGCAGACGCAGGCGCACCGTGAAGGCATCCCTTTGTTTCTGTTTGATGATGCCTCCGCTTTTCATCTCGGTCACGTTGAACCTGGCCACCGCATCTGCTCCTTTCTCTGTACCCAATATAACCTATTTATCAAACTTGCTAACTTGGAATTTGGGCCGAAAAAATTCATCCCGGCAGCAACCAACCGACGCCTTTTCCCTCCGACAGGGGCGTCCCCGGCGCCTCCACCCTTTTGCGCAACTGCCGTTCTTTCAGCGAAGCCAGGGTCATGGTGGAAAGCACCGTCATGATACAGTCGGTAACGTCCACCCAAACATCCTGGATCACGCAGATGTTCATCTGCTGGCAACGTTTGCTTTCGCTGCCCGGCACACACGGCCCCGTGGAAACCGGTCCGTCGATGGCCACCACCACGTCGGCCAAACTGATCTCCTCGGGCGAGCGGGCCAGCACGTAGCCGCCGCGGGAACCGCGGATGCTCTCAACCAGGCCGCCTTTGCGCAAGGCGCCCATGATCTGTTCCAGGAAACCCTCCGAGATGTCGCGCCGCTCCGCGATGGTGCGCACACCCACGGGCCCCTCCTCGGGGTTCATGGCCAGATCCAGCATGGCCCGGATACCGTACTCGCATTTGGCCGAGAAGATCACGCCGTATCCCTACTAACTAAGTTGGATTTTGATCAATTCTATCCTCCCCTTTGTCGGTTGTCAAGCAACTCCGGCGGAAAATTTCCCGCCGGTTGCCGGTGGAATTGGATTTTGAGCAAAGGGGGGTAGTCGGTTAGCTCCACCTGTGTGGGGAGGGCACTTAGCGTTTCGACCACTGGATCGGCCCTGAGTGGAGCGTCCTAGCACCCACAGGAACCAAACCCGGGGGATAAGTGGAGAATGTTAACCTCAAGGTGGAGCAAATGCACCACCCCCCTTTACTTATATGTGGTAAGGTGGACACGGGGTAACAGATTGGGAGGTGATGGGATAGACGAAACATGGTAAACCGCCTAAGATGGGGATTAGCAAAAACCAACCCAAAGGTGAGCTTACCATGTATAC
>JAJZBP010000191.1 GCA_021798855.1 Bacillota bacterium | reverse complement strand
CCCTTGTCATGGCCTCCCGCACTGCCAAGGCCACATCCTCCACCCGGTCTCCCACGGTCACCTGCCGGGAGATCCCCACGCCCAAAGACCACAGGCGCTCCCCCAGGTATTGCGCATCGCCGTTGGCCGTTTCTCCGGTCAGGACTTCCGTCCCGACCGTTATGATCTCCGCCCACATCAATGAAAGTTTCGCCTCCGTACATCCGCCCGTCGCCGAACTCGCGACGCAGGCGCCACCGGTGGCGCCGAGGACCGCCGGCGAGGGCAAGGAACTGACCTCAAACGTGGCGCAGGCGGCCAAGCCGCCGGAGGACCGTCGCCAAACGTGGAGTGAAGCTCCGGGATTCTATTCGCTTCGCGAACGATCAAAGAGGACCCCTCCGCTTCACTCTCCACCGACCGCCCTGCGGTCGTACTAAAACCTTTGACGCCCGGTTCGCCGCCAAAGGCAGCTCCCATGCTACACATATAACGCTCCTCAATCGGCCGCGCCGGCGGCAGCCACCTCACGCAAGGCATCCAGATCCGCCACGTCGCCCCCGTCCGAGGTCTTCATGGCCGGAAGCTCTTGCCGCGCCAGCAATGACCGCAGATTGTCCCCCGACAGGCTTTCCCGGTCCAACAAGATCGCGGCGATTTTCTCCAGGATATCCCGATCTTCCACCAGAATGGCCCGGGCGGTTTTTTCCTGAAGAGCGATGATTCCGGTCACCATCCGGTGCAATCTGGACTGGGGGATGATTTCCTCGCTCACCACCCCCGCTTCGGACATCCCGGCCAGGACCATTTTCTTGGCGGTGGCCAACGCGTGTTCGAAGTCGTTGGCGGCTCCGGTGCTGCGACAACCGAGCACGACTTCTTCCGCCACCGATCCCGCCAACAGGACGGCGATATCCTTCTCCAGGTAATCCTTGGTCTGCAGATACATGTCGTCCTGCGGAGCGTGGCGCACGTAACCCAAGGCGCCTCCCCTGGAGGTGATGGTTATGTTGGCCACCAGCCCGGGACGAAGCCTTTCCCCCACCAGGGCATGCCCCCCCTCGTGGATGGCGACTCGCCTCAGTTCCTCCTTGCCCGGCCGCCGCTCCAATTTTTCACCCATGATCACCTTGTCGATCGCCTCCAACAGGTGACCCTGCTCGACCTCTTCCTTCCCCTCCCGCATTGCCAAAATGGCCGCCTCATTGGTCAGGCTCTCCAGGTGCGCGCCCGAAAAACCGAAAGATTCCTTGGCGACGGCATCCAGGTCGACCGCCGCCGCAAATGGCTTGTTCTGGGCGTGGATCTCCAAAATCTGCCGGCGGCCTTCCCGGTCGGGGAGGTCCGCCCGGACCAAACGGTCAAAGCGCCCAGGGCGCAACAGGGCTGGATCCAGGAGGTCGACGCGGTTGGTGGCCGCCATCACCAGCACCTGCGCCCCTTCCTCCAAGTTCATCCCGTCCATCTCCACCAGGAGTTGGTTAAGGGTTTGGTCGTATTCCAAGTGGCTGTTCGTCTGCCCGCGCTTGCCGCCCAGAACCTCGATTTCGTCGATGAAGATGATGGCGCTGTCGTTCTCCTCCCGTTTGGCCATCTCCCTGGCCCGCCGGAAAAGATCCCGCACCCGTTGCGCCCCCACGCCGGCGTACACCTCGATGAACTCCGCGCCGGAGGTCGCCAGGAAAGCAGATTTGGTGTAACTGGCGGCGGCTTTCGCCAGCATGGTCTTGCCGGTGCCCGGCGGACCGGAGAGCAGGATGCCTTTGAGCGGCCTGATCCCCAGTTTTTTCACCAGATCGCGTTGCACCAAAAAGTCCAAAGCCTCCAACAGTTCCTTCTTGGCCGTGCCCTGCCCCCCCACGTCCTCGAAGGTCACCCCGGCTTTCCCCCCGTTTTTAACGGTCTTCGTGATCTTGTGCTGCAGTGAGCGGAAACCTCCCAGTTGGATCGTGGCGTAGATGATCGCCGCAATTAGAACCCAGGGGATCAGGTCCAGCCCCTGAAAAAGCAAAAAAATGACCACGGCCAAACCCGCGCCGATACCGACCGGAAGACCCATTTCGCGCCAACGTTCCCGCCACCCCATCAGCCGCCACCCCCGAGCAGTGTCAATTGGGCCTTGGCCGGGTAGCGGGGCACGACCGCGTAAAGGTAATGGGAACCGTGGACGAGCTGCAAATAGACGTTGTAATCGTCGGCCTGTACCTCCACCCGGGAGAGGCCGAAAGCCTTCCCTTCCTGCTGCAAAATTTGCTCCATCTTCACGAACCCTCCGGTGGAGATTCCCTGTTGGATGGCCAGGCTCATCTCGGAATAGGCCGCCGCCGTCGCTGCGTCCCGGTGGTCCAAAAGGTGCAAGCGGAAGGTCCCCGGCGCCAGAAAAGTGGCCGTCCGCCCTTGGAGGGACAGGTATGTCCGTCGCAGGTCGGCCACCTGCCCGAGGGTCAGGTTGATGACGGTTAGCCCATTTTGGTTGGCGATGGAGAAGTGTTGCACCCCGGGGGCATGGCTGTAGAAGCGGTCGAGAGGATCATTGACCAGTTTTTCGCGGGCCAACGCCTGAAAGCCGAAAAGCAACCCCAGCACAAGCACCAAGGAGCCCAAAGCCGCCAATATTTGTTGCGGCTTGATCCGCACGCCGATGCCCCCTCCATCCAGGATGATCCTGCCCGCGCCGTTGGTCGCCGGCAAGTTCCCTTCCCGGCGCCGACCCGCCGGCCCCCCCGCCGGCCCCCCCACCGGAACACCGTTGCGGCCGTGAACGACCGGTTGCCCCCGGTACGTTAATAACCTTTTCCCTTTGTTTATTCATAGTACCAAAAAGGGGGCGTCCCGGCAACCCACAAAGAAACCCACCAAAAGGCGGCACGCTGGCCGCGTGCTTCCCGCTGCCCCATGGTCTTAACTCGCGGGCCGGCCGCCGATCAACTGCCCAAAAAGGTCATAATCGCTGCACCCGGTAATCCGCGCCACCCCAAAAGTTCCCGGCGGCACGGCCTGGCCCTTCAAATAGATCCGCCCGTCCACCTCCGGCGCGTCGAGAATGGTCCGACCGGTCATTCGCCCGGCCCGCCTTCCCTCCACCACCACCGGCAGTTCCTGCCCGATCCGGCCCTGCAACCGCCTCCGGCTCAGGGAGGCGCTTTGGGCCGCCAGGTAAGCCTGCCGCTCCAGCTTCAACTCCTCCGGCACCTGGTTCGGCAAGCCGGCGGCCGGGGTTCCCTCCTCCCGGGAATAAGTGAAAATGCCCACCCGATCCGGTGCCAATTCCTGCACGTGGGCAACCAGTTCCCCAAAATCCTCCTCCGTTTCCCCGGGGAAACCGACGATGAAACTGGAACGCAGGGCCAGCCGCGGCACCCGGCGCCGCAGTTCCTCCACCAGGCGCACGCTTTCCTCCGGGCGGTCGGGCCGGTGCATGGCCCGCAGGATGCGCGGACTGCCGTGCTGCAGGGGCAGATCCAAGTAAGGACAGACCTTTCCCTCCTCGGCCATCACCCGGACCAGTTCATCGGTCACCTGACCGGGGTGGGCATACATCACCCGCAGCCAGACCGGCCCCGGCACCGCCGCCAGACGCCGCAAAGCCGCCGCCAGGTCGGTTGACGGCGCCAAATCCCGCCCGTAGGCGGTGGTGTTCTGGGCCACCAGCACCAATTCCCGCACCCCCCGGGCCGCCAGTTCTTCCGCCTCCCCCACCACCTGCTCCAGCGGGCGGCTGCGGTACGGCCCCTTAAAACCCGGAATGGCGCAAAAAGAGCAATTGAGATCGCACCCTTCGGCCAACTTCAGGTAGGCGAAATGTTGGGGAGTGGTGAGCATCCGCGCCGTTGTGTCGGCTGCGCCGATCTCCAAATCCAGGAGCTTTGCCACTACTCCGAGCAAACTCTGTCTACTTTCCGCCCCCAGCACGGCATCCACCTCCGGCAATTCGGAGGCCAGTTCCCGCCCGTAGCGTTCGGCCAGGCACCCGGTGACCACCAACCCCCGGCAGTGCCCCTCCGCCTTGTACCTGGCCATCTCCAGGATGGTCGCCACCGCCTCTTCCTTGGCCGGGCCGATAAAGGCGCAGGTGTGCACCACCAGAAGGTCGGCCTCGCCGGCGACGGAGGTGACCGCAAGTCCCGCTCCACGCAAAACACCCAACAATTCTTCCCCGTCCACCCGGTTCTTGGGACAACCGAGCGAGCAAAACCCGACTTTCAGGTTGCCGTTTTTCATATCCGTTCATTATAACACAAAACACATGGACGGTT